>CAJQSE010000025.1 GCA_905612485.1 uncultured Candidatus Nitrosopumilus sp. | reverse complement strand
TAAAAATCAAGAAATTATTAAAAATCAAAAAGAGAGGGCAATTGGACCATTAATGGGAATTGTAATGAAAGAACTAAGAGGTAAAGCCTCGGGTGAAATAATAAACAATCTTCTTTTAAAAAATATTAAAAAGAAATTAGAAAATAATTAATTAAAAATATGGAAAGTTAGATTTGAATCCACAAACTCCTAAAAAATAAAGATCTGAACCTTATATCGTACTAACCATGCTGGGTGACTCCTAAATCATAAATTTTAAAAACTTGAAAATAACTTCTTTATTATATAAGAAAATTAAATATTAAATTGATCAAGTGATAAAATGGAATTTAGAGAAATTTATTGTACAAGTTGTAAAAAAGTAATTGGACGCTATAACATAAAATTTTATAGTGAAGATAAGATTGCAGAATTAATGAAAACAAGTCATGTAACTCATGTTAGAAATGGACATCAAATAAACATTAGAAAGTTTGTAAAAAATTAATATGATTTGATTATTTCAATTGCTTCAGAAAGATTTGAAATTCTAAATAATTTATCATTAGAAATATGTTGATTCCAAGGTTGTGAATATAAAATCATTTTTTTGTTATTTTCAAGAAATTTTATTGCATTCAAAGGTGAATCATCAATAAATATATCATAATCTAAATCAGCTTTCATAGGACCATCAATTACTGATATATAATTATCATATGAAATATCATGATAGTTTAACCAATTTTTTACAAAAGAATCAGTAGAACGTTCTCTAGCAGTTACAATATCTACTTGACCAAGAATTGAAAGATTTTTTGTTATATCTGATAAATTTTCTTGTGTAGTAGGAATGGATTGCCAATTTTTCCAACAAAAACTTAGTTCTGAATAAAAATCAAATGGATTAATATTAAATTTTTTCCAAAATTCCCAATCAGTTACTTGATTTTTAGAAATATGTGGTCTAATTGAATTACTATAATTTATCCAAGAGATTATTACATCTGCAAGAACTCCATCAACATCTAATGCAATTTTCATTATTATCAACTAATCAGAAGTTTTTTGAAATTCATCTAAAAGATTTTTTTGATGTTTACTAAGTTTTTTTGGAACATTTACGACCATCCGAACATACTGATCTCCTGTTCCTCTTGAATTAATGTGAGAAACTCCTTTTCCTTTTAGTTTTATTATCGTATTTGGTTGACTTCCAGATCCAACTTTAATTTTTTCACTTCCTTGTAAAGTTGGAACACTGATTTCACAACCCAATGCAGCATCGATCATAGAAATATCTTGATCATAGAAAATATCCTTTCCATCTCTATTAAAATATCTATGAGGTTGTACTTTAACTCGAATTACTAAATCACCATTTATTCCATCTGGAATCTCATTTCCTTCATTAGAAACAATATAATCACCTGAATCTATTCCAGGTGGAATTTCAAAGTCAACTTTTTTATTTCCTTTTACTCGTCCTTGTCCTTTACAATTACTACATGGTGTTTCTATCATAGAACCTTGACCCCTGCAAGTAGGACATGGTGCAGCAGTTACAAATGAAGCAAATCCCATATTACGAGTTTGTCTAACTTCTCCTTGGCCATTACATGTTGTGCATGTTTTTTTATTAGTACCAGGTTTACAACCAGAACCCTTACAATTATCACATTTAATTTGTTTTTGTAAATTAATTTCCATTTTTTTTCCATGTAACACATCTTCTAATGTTACTGTTGTTTGATAAAGAAGATCAGATCCACGTTGTTGTTGTTGAGTAAAACCGCCACCTCCTCCACGACCAAAAATTGATTCAAAAATATCATTAAATCCTCCTCCACCACGACCTTGGAAAATATCATCATTACTATATTTGCCATCTACTCCAGCATGTCCATGTTGATCATAGGTTTGTTTTTTTTCAGAATCTGAAAGAATGGCATATGCCTCAGAAATTTCTTTGAAATGTTCTCCTGCATCTGCAGATTGATTACGATCAGGATGGAATTTTAATGCTAATTTTCGATACTGGTTTTTTATTTCATCTAAAGAAGAAGTTTTTGTAACTC
>CAJQSE010000024.1 GCA_905612485.1 uncultured Candidatus Nitrosopumilus sp. | reverse complement strand
CTCACCAACGGCGATAACATCACCGGCAGCATCAGAACCTGAAACGTGTGGTAATGGAACAGGTACTGGTTGTCCTCTCATTCCCCAAATATCATTATAATTTAGGGCTGCAGATTTTACTTCAAAAACAACTTCATCTGCTTTTGGTTTTGGATCGTCTATATCCTGGACTTTTAGGATTTTAGCATAATTATCGTCTGGTGCATATTCGCTATATGTAACGGCTTTCATAAATAATTAGAAATTTTTCCCATAATTATATTTTATCTGTATTATACGCGATTTATCTTAAAATCACGCTTTGGTTGTTGAGTAGATAGAAGAATTTGTTTTAATTGATCGTCATTTATTTGTCCTGGTATTTTTCCTTGTGTTGCCATTCCAATTATATATTGTTCTACAAGATCGGATAATTCAGGTTTTACCATTTTGATATTGTTTAATCTCATTCTAGCTTCAGAGGTAAGAATTTGTTTGAGAATTTGTTCTTTTTGTGCTGCTTGTTCATTATGAGTATGATCATGTGGATGATCATGTTCAGAATCATGTGGATGATCATGGGGTTCAGGAAAACTCATTTTTATCTAACGGTAAATTTTCAATTCAGGTCTTTCTAAAATTAACTCATTAAGAATTTCTGTTGCAAGTCTATCTAGTTTTTGCATTCCATTTTTAGAAACAACTCTACCTTTCTTTTCGATTTTTTCTAAATATCCAAGTTTTTCCAAACCATGAATTGCATTACGAATAATTGCACCACTTGCATCTTTATGATGAGCAGCACCATATCCTAATGGTTTACCACCACCATAGTCTTTTTTTAATTCATTAACACCGATTGGACCATTAAAGTAAATTTTTCTCATTATTGATGCACATCTAGTATACCACCATGCACTATCTTGTGGAGGTTTATCTGCATGTGCTCCAGTTTTGACAAATGGAGTCCAAGAAGGAGCAGGAATATCTTCATTTTTTAGAATATTTGCTAATCTTTCAATTAAGACATCTGCTGGTACATCATAGACTTTTGCCATAAAGTGTAAAAATCGATAATCGTCTTATAAATCATTGAGACCATCGACAAAAATTCTTCTAGATGTTTAGGCATACATTCAATTTTAAAAAAAAAAGATCGCATAGTAACTTTTTTTACATAGTTATACCATACTGTACCCAATGCAAAAAGATTGGCGTCAATATGGAGAAGGTGGAAAAAATAGGTGGCGTAATCAAACAAAAAAGGATTCAGAAGAAGAATAGTTTAATTCAAATTCCATTACTAAATTTTTAAAATTCCTTCTTTAATTAAAAATTGAATTTCATGTACAAATGAAGAAGTATCAATGGAGCCACCAGCATGTATTAAAATACAATTATAAATTATTAAGATATAATTTTACGATAAGTATGACCACATAAATTACAAGAAATTCGAATTGATTTAACTGATGTACGTCCTAAACGAATTCTTGAATTAATTCCCGGAGCAATAAATGATTTACATTTTTTGCAAAAAACCATTCGAAGATGATAAGGCATTCTAATTTTGTACTTCGTGCTTATCCTACGGGCAAGTAAAGCATGACGTTGAGATAAGTCTAGATCTGTTCGTGCGTTACTAATTGCACTATCAATAAGAATTTGCATTCTCTCCATTGCAATTTTGTATACTATAGGCTTCACAATAATTTTTAAAAATACAGCTAAAAATTAGTTCTGATCAAAATGAGTAAAATGCAGTCAGCGGGATTCGAACCCGCGTCACAGGGTTGGAAACCCCGAATACTAACCAGGCTATACTATGACTGCGATAAAAATAAAAATAAATTTCCTACATAAAAATGGTTTTTTCATACTCGTAAAGTATTCTAGATGCAATAACATGGCTTTCAAATGATTCATTTCCGATAGAATACAAGTTAGTAATTTTATTTTGAATGGAGCCAGAAAAATGTCCCTTTTGAAATCCACCTATTATAATACAAGAGTTATCTGAGATTTGTGCTGCAATTTTTTCATATGAACTTAATTGACCTTCAGTAGAAAAACCAAAAATTTTTGATGGGTTAATCTCATCTATTAATTCTGAAAATGTTTGATCTTTAATTTCAAGTAATAATTCATTTTTTGCCATAATTTTTTTTTCTTGATATAATTTTTCAATTACACCTTCAAATCTATGGTAAGATTTTGGAAGATGAACATTTTTTCCAAAATGTATTACTTTATCATCAACAGTATGTACAAAGAGATTTAATTTATTTTGAAGATATAGAGGAATTGTTGTTGCTTCTAATATTGAAAAATGAACAAGATCTGGACGTCCACGTTTAATTTCATTTTTTATTCCTTTCATTGCAGCAAAATGCCAAGAATTATCTAACAAAATGTCAGAAGGATACTTTCCTAATTTTCTAGCATGTGAAACAACTGATGGGTGATCTTCCAATTCAAAAGGAACAAGTTCTAATGCAGATTCAGAAATAATCAGAGAAATCATTTTAATTTAACATTTGAATTTGAGTTTTAAATTCATTCCATCCAGATTTATAATTTTGATCAATAGTTACAATTCCAGCATTACAATTATACTGATTTAATCTTTCAATTACATGTTCACTTGTACCCATACTAGAGCCTCCACCAACGGTAATTGTTTGATCACCAATTTTTTGATTTTTTGTTACACAACTATCTATTTCCTGATCAATATACCTATACCAAGTTAAAAATTCAATTTCTGACTCATTTTGACTGTAAAAATTAAACAATTTTTCTATAAAATCCTGTTGAGAAATAAAATCACCATTAACAAAATCAGAAGTACTCCAACTTATTTCAAAAAATGCAATTTTTTTATTTGGTATAATTTCAAATATTTGATTTAATTCAGACATAGATTCTTCAGGAGTTTTATTAATTTCATTTACATTATCAGTTGGAGCATATGAAAATGCAACAAAATCACCAATTGCTAGTTCATTTACAATATCTTTGAGATTTTTATTAATAACTTGATGTAAAGCAAAAGAATTACCAAATTTTACATCGGGATGTTTTTCTTTTATTCTATCATATACATTAGAAAATAATTCTTGGTATACTGGAATAAATTGTTCCTTATAACGAAATTGTGATTCTGTTTCACCAGCAATAATCATTGAATCTACTATATGATATCGTGAAAGAATATTATCCAAAGTATTTACTAATTCATCTTCATTTATTCCATTAAGTGTAGGTTTTCCAATCCAATTAGGAAATGGTCCTAAAGTTGCTCCATTGATTATTGAAAAGTAAAGAGTTACTTTGTGATTATTTTTTTCATTTAATCCCATAATAATATCAGATTGAGACCAATCAAATTCTCCCTCTACAGGTTCAATAATATTCCAAAATAAGTAAACATTACTTCTACCAATTCCCGTTGATGATGCATCTGTAAAAATTTCATCAATTTGTTGTAATGATACAGATGAAAAAGGAGAATTAATCACTAATCCAATGTTTTCATTATTTTTTTGAGTTGTATTTTCTGAAGATGGTGAAATAAATAGTAAAGATGCTATAATTATGACTAAAATAGGAATAATGATACCTAAAATTCTCTTATCCATGAGAATTAGAAAATAAAAGAAAGTAAAAAAGTTGTGATTATGTTATTTATCCAGAAGTACAACCACTGTATCCACATTCAATACAGATACTACAACCCTCTACAAATACAAGATTATTTTTACATGTTGGACAAAGACGATCCTCTGAAACTTCTTCTTGTCTTGGAGTTTCGATCTGAATTTCTTCATCATGAATTTTTAATGCTAGTGATGCACCAACTTGTGTTTTGATGTATTTGTTTGTGATATTTTCACGGATATAAGACAACATGTATTCAGTTGGTGTTACTTCAAATGTTTTTTGTGCATTTTTACTTGTCATATGAAGAACTTGTTTATGTCTAGAACCATCACGGTATACAGTCATACCTTTGAGTCCAAGTTCATGTGCTAACAAGTATGATGATTTAACATCTTCAACAGTTACATCATATGGCATGTTAATTGTTTTTGCAATTGCGTTTCCAATCCAATCTTGCCATACACTTTGTGCCATTAAATGATCAGCCCAGTGAATATCCATCGCAGTTACAAATACATCTTGCATCCATTGTGGAACATCTTCAATTCCTTTTAATGAACCATAATTGTCTGCAATCTTTTCAAGAATTTCATCATTGTAAAGACCTTCATTTCTAAGAGCTTCTTCAAGAATTTTATTTGTGTAAAAGAATCTTCCAACAGTTACTCTCTTTTCAAATACTAGAGCAAATGCAGGTTCCATCCCATTTGAACAATCTGCAATCATAGAAAGTGTACCAGTTGGTGCTACAGTAGTAGTTAGTACATTTCGAATTCCATGCTTTTTAATTTTTTCAATTAATGGACCCCATTCAAATGAATGAGAGGATTTTGATTTCTCATAATATCCAGATACTGGAATTTTACCTTCAGGGTATTCTGTCTTTGAACAAAGTGGAAATTCACCACGAGAATTAGAAAGTGCTACACTTTCTTCCATTGAATAATATGTTAGTGCTTCAGATAGTTTTGATTGCAGTTCATATCCTTCTTTGGAATTGTATGGGATTTTGAGTTTGTATAATAAATCAGCTACTCCCATAACTCCAAGTCCAATTCTTCGGGATTCTTTTGAGGCTACATTGATTTCTGGAACTGGATAATTATTTACATCAATGATATTATCCAAAAATCTTGTTGTTTTTCTAATAATTTCTTCATATCCTTGCCAATCAAATTCATATGAATCGTCTGCTTGTTTTTGCGCATAGTTAACCAAGTTAATGGATCCTAAATTGCATGATTCGTATGGGTAAAGACTTTGTTCGCCACATGGGTTTGTAGCTCGTAATGGAGCTTGTCTTGCTTTAGCAAATACATTGTACTTGTTAATTTGATCAAAGAAAATCAAACCAGGTTCTGCACTTTTCCATGCAGACAATGCAATTAAATCAATTAATTGATGTGCATTAATTTCTTTAACTGGTTTTCTGTCTCGTGGACTACGTAGAACATAATTTCCATCTTCAGTATTTACAAGTGCATTCCAGAAATCTTCCCAAATACCCACACTAACGTTGAAATTTTCCAAAATACCAGGTTCTGTTTTGTTTGTAATGAATTTTTCAACATCAGGATGCCATGCTTCAATGATTCCCATGTTTGCACCACGTCTTTTTCCACCTTGCTTAACAACTTCAGTGACAGTATTGATGATGTTCATAAAAGATACTGGACCAGATGCAACACCAGATGTAGATGCTACAATATCACCTTCTTCACGAAGATCAGAATAATTAATTCCAACCCCTCCTCCAGATTTGAAAATTAATGCTGCATCAGAAGTAGATTTCATAATCTCCTCCATACCATCATTCATTCCAAGAACAAAGCATGCTGAAAGTTGTCCTAATCTTCCACCAGCATTCATCATTGTTGGAGAATTTGGCAAAAAGTTTTGTGCAGTCATCATTTCAAAGTATTCAGTCATTCTATCAGAATAGACTTCAAGTTTTTTGGCTGCCAGTAATGTCAAAAGATCTTTGAAACTTACTTTCATTTGACCTTTATTTGCAAGTGTCACATAATGATTGATTAAGGATCTAAAATGCCACTTGTTGAAGAAATAATCTCCAACTTTAAATTTATAATCAAAAGCATCTAATTTTTCAAGATATGATTTAGCTTCATCAATATCCTGTGTAGTATTTGCAGATTTATCAAATACTTGAGAATCATATAACATGTCTCCAATTCCAACTAGAATTGCAACTCGCTCAAACATTTGAGTTGGAGTTTCAATTATCTCACTTTTTGAATTTCTAAATAGATATCTTGAGGCTAAAACTCTCAGACAGTTAAGATCAAATTTCTTAGATACTGGATCAAGAGCTTTTAGATTCAGAACTCTCATTTTCTCATCTCTTAGTTTTCGTCTTTCATGTCTGTAGAGTATATATGATTTAGCGATATCACTATTGCCACTATCAATTAAAGTTGATTCTACAATATCCTGAATGTCTTCTACTGTAGGAGCTTTATCACTAGTAAATCCTTGTTCAACAAGTTTGTCAAACACTTCTGTTGCTAGTTTATCTGCAACACCACGGTCGGCTTTAGAGGTAGCTGCTAATGCCTGAAATATGGCATTTGAAATTTTATCTAAATCGAAAGCCGTAACTGTACCATTACGCTTACGGATCTCATTGATCGTATTTTCTATTTGTGAATTATCCATAATAATATCCCCACGTTAGTAAGAATACTTGTCTGTATAAACTTTCAATGAAAAAAATTTTCAATTTTAGTGGAACATATTTGACAACGCTACAATGTGAATTGTAGTGGTACAAGCTTAGGATATTATTAAACGAGTATCGTATAAACTAACATCTTATAACAAACAAGTTAATAATTATGAAAGTATGTCATAAGTTTTGGTTACGATGATCGCATTAATTATTTTGTAATATATAAAATGGTAGGTAATTATATGACATAAGGAGACTTGCATTTTGGACACTTGTCTTCAAAGGGTTCATCTTTAAATCCACATTCACCACAGATAGGTGTTTTTCTTACAAGTTTGAAAGATGGTATTAGATCTGCAGTTTTTTCAATTGATTTTTTAATTTCATCAACTTTGATATTCTTATCAATATCTAAAGTAACAAGTAATCCACCGTTTAGCAGTTTTGAGATTTTATTAGATTGAGAAATAATTTCAGTTTTTGGTGTATAGTCATTAATTTCTGAAGAGTTAATCACTATACCTTGAGAATAAGAGTCTCCATCCATAGAATTAAGACTAGAGTTTTTGCCATACTTTTCACCATCTAATGTTGCAAAACGAAATGAAGCTTCAGTTTCAGTCATACAAATAATCACATTATCACCTAATTCTTTGCCTTTTTTAGCCCCAACATCAACTGCAGTTTCAATAACTTTGTGAAGAATAGCACGACCGTCTTTGTTATCTTTGAATCCCAATATGTTAAAAACAGATTCCTTAAGACCAACTAAATTTACAACGAGAGAAACAGAACTTCTTTGCATATATTGAGTATTTTTAGCCAATATTGGATTTAACCCTCTTCTAGTCAAGTCTGAGATTCCTTTCTTTCTTAATGCCATTGAAGATAAGGCAGGTTTTAGTAATAATGCCAATCTTGCTCTAAAGTAAGTTTCATCTTTGTTTGATTCAAATGCTAATCTTGGAAGATTTATGGAAACAGATTGTAAGTTAATTGCAAGTGAGTTAGTAGACTTTGTAGATCCATTTGTTACGCCGTTGCTAGCTATTTGACCTTTACCAATCATTACTTTTCCACCAAGTAATAATATTTCAGATATTGATTGTGAAACATCAGTGATCTTTCCTTTTTCATTATCAATTATCAAACCAATTTTTGGTATTGGTGTAATTGAAACATAATTTTTGTATGCATGAATGATTGAATTAATTATTTTTGTATCAGTACCCAGTTGTAATCTGATTGATACATTTGTACTAATTTTATTATATTTAGAAGTTGTAGAAGAAGTTGCAAATGCATTAGTTAATTTTTCTTCAAGTTCTGGAAGAGATTTTAAATGTTTTGTAAACAATGTAACTAATCCATCTAATACAATCTCTTGTGAAGCTTCTTTTGATAAAAGTGAAATTATAACAGATAAAGAACTTGTAATTTGATCAAGTTGTTTTGATGAATTAATTCTTGATACATCAAGGAATTTTCCACCAAGATCAAGTCCATCATCAAGTAATTCTTTAACATTAACAAATATTGTATCAGGAATCATAGACCAAAGTCCAGGACTTGAAATATGTAAATCACCAGACAAATGATTGTCAGCTATATCTTTTGGTAAAATATTAGTTAGAAGATGTTCAGCAAATATTTTTTGTCCTGCATTAAACAAAAGACCTTCTGCGCCATTGTCAACATCATCTAAATTAGAAACCATATCTTGAACATCATAAACAGGCATGCCTAGTCGTGCAAGTTTATTTCTGTATTCTTCATGTCCGTGTTCTAAGAGAACTGAATTTACCATATCTCTAATAACGGCGCCTGTAAGATAGGTAGTTTGATACTTGTAAATTCTATTTTCAACTTCTTCAGTAATTTTTTGTGCCAATTCTAATGGCAGGCTACCCTCACGAACTAATGATTGAATGATTTTATGTGAATTAAATTCTTCAATGGATTCACCCGAAGTTCTAACATACATTTTACCACTTTCAATAATTGATCTTTCTTCAATTTGTCTGGCTAAACTTAAAACAAGTTTTCCAAGATTAGTGATAGTATAGCGTCTTTCAGATTTGTTAAGTGCAACAAGTGATTGTCTAAGTAATTTTCTTAAATGATATGCAAATTTACCACTTTCTTTTTTAGATTTGAATCCAGCAAGTGATTTGAGTTCAGAGTAAGTTAATGGGCCTTTAGAATTTAAAATTCTAAGAATGTCAATTCTATTAGGACTTGCCATCACAGAGAAGATCATCCTAACACGTTTTGATGTAGATTGTAAAATTCCACCGCGGTTTGGATCAGAATCGTCGTCTACATTAGAATCTAAATCAACATCTAGATCATTTTCATCATCAATATCTAAATCCATATTTTTTTCTAATTTTTCTCCACTCATTGTCATGACTAGATCTAAGTTAAGCAGTAAATAAGACTTATGACTGGAATAATTTTTTTAAAAGAAAATAAAAAATATGAAAAATTTTTTAGAAAAAGGATCATGTTGTGATCATTTTTTTTCAACATCAAGTGAAAATTCAGATGTAGAAAGTTTTTGTCCACAAGATGGACATTTACCATTAGTAGGATTCAAAACATCCTTTAATGATTTTAACATTTTCATATTAGTTATTTTTTCTCCACATTTTCCACATGTTATTTCTACAGACATAGAGTAACTAGATTTACAAAATAATTAAGAATCTATTCTGATTTTTTTTAATAATTTAAATAAATTTTTTTACTGTTTTTCAATAATAATTCCACGTTCATCAAAGCCGGTAATTTTGACTCTTGTACCAACTGGTAAATCTGTAGGAGTTGTAATTCCTCCCATAAACCCAGAAATTCTCAAATCAGTATTATCCAATTTAACTACCACAAATGCATATGGAGTATATTTTTGAAAGCCTGCAGGGGCGACAGTGATAATAGTATAGGTAGCAACTGAGCCTACACCATCTAAAATTAAATCGTCAAATCCCTTACTGCCACATTTTTCACAATAATAGACAGTTGAAAGATGAAGAAATCCACAACCAGTACATTTGTGAGTTAAGACTTTACCATCTTTTGCATTTTCAATAAATTGTTCTTTAACAGACATTTTACACACTTTGAAATACATGGACTGCACAACTTGCACCTGTTGCGCCAAAATTATGAGTTAAACCAATTTTTGCATCTTTAACAGTTCTTGCACCAGCCTTTCCAGTTAATTGATCAAATACTTCTACAACTTGACCAACACCTGTTGCGCCAATTGGATGTCCTTTTGATTTAAGACCACCGGAGGGATTAATTGAAATGTCAGAATTTAATTTTGTTCTATCCTCACGAATAGCTTGAATGCCTTGCCCTTTACCAAAGAATCCTAAATCTTCAGTGTCAACAACTTCGGCAATTGTAAAACAATCATGCACTTCTGCAAAATCTACATCTTTTGCAGTAATACCTGCCATGTTGTATGCAGCTTCAGCTGCAATCTTTGTACTGGGTATTGTAGTCATGTGTTCACGTCCTTGTAATGCAGCAGGTGAACCACCTCTACCAGAACCAATTACTTCAACATAATCACCACCATGGGCTTTTGCAAACTTTTCAGAACAAAGAACTACAGAACTTGCACCATCAGAGAAAGGACAGCAATCATAAAGTTTTAGGGGACTTGCAACAACTGCAGAATTCATTACATCATCAATTGTAATATCTTTTTGTAAGTGAGCTTTAGGATTTAACAAACCATTTTGATGATTTTTTACTGCAACTTTTGCAAAGTCTTCTTCAGTTGCATCAAACTCTGTCAAGTAAGCTCTTGCCATAGATGCAAAAAGTCCTGGAAAGGATGCACCTGCTTGACCTTCATAAAAGAAATCTGAACAATATGCAAAGTAAGTTGTTGTCCAATCAGTTCCAGTATGAGTTACTTTTTCAACACCAGAAACAATAAGACAATCATAAAATCCTGCTGCAACATTTGCAAATGCCTCTCTAAAGGCAACAGAACCACTTCCACATGCTGATTCTATTGATAATGATGGTTTATCTGAAATTCCTAAATTACTCATTAAAACAGGACCAATGTGCACCTGCTTGTCAGCCACTCCAAAAACATTAGAAATGTAGGCTGCTTTGATCTCTTTTGGATTAATTCCTGCGCTGTCTATGGCTGCAACTGATGCCTGAGTTGTGATATCTCCGATACTATCAGCTAATTTTCCATATTTGGTGCTACCAGCGCCAAGAACGCAAACCTTTTCCACAAAACTCACTGACCCAATTCCCTATAAAAATTGTTTTAGTAAATTGATTACCATAAAATGCCAAGAAGAAAAAGTAAACTCAAAATAGTTCAAATTAAAAAAATCACTGCCAGACATATAATAAAAATTACAAAGTCAAAAACAGAGATTTTTAAAAAAGAAATTGTTCAGTATTTAGATAGCAATGGATTTCTTTCCTGGTCTTCAAAAGAAAGAAAATATCTCATTTTAGGAACAAATTCTCCAAAAAAAGGATTAGTCCAATGTCCAGAATGTAAAGTTGGAGAATTAATGGTCATTAGATCAAGAACCACTAAAAAACGTTTCATGGGTTGTTCTAATTTTTATGATGGATGTAAGGCATCATCGCCATTATTACAAAAAGCAAGAATGAGAGCAACAAAAAAACCATGTGATGTTTGTAAATGGCCAATCATAATTTTTCGTTATTCAAGAAATCAGAAATGGACTCATCAATGTGCAAATTTTAATTGTAAAAGTAGAATTACTAAATCTTCAAAGTAGAATAAGTGTCTGCTCTTCTATTTTTTAGTAATGGTAAAACTTTACGTATTTCTTTTACTTTCTTTAAATCGATATTAACAAAACTAATTCCTTGTTTCTTTTTCATATCAAGTAAAACTTTTCCATATGGATCAACAACCAAACTTCTTCCACAATAAATATTTCCAACTTGAGCAGGTGCAATAACATAACATCCATTTTCAATTGCTCGTGTCTTGTTAATTGTAATCCAATGTTCTTCTTTCATAGGACCTTTAACCCAAGCAGAAGGTGCAATTAAAACTTCAGAACCTGCAAGAGCAAGGGCTCGTGACATTTCTGGAAATCTCAAGTCATAACAAATCATCATGCCAATTTTTCCAATTGATGTAGCTACAGGCTTTGCAATTTTTGAGCCTGGGATCATTTTATCAGATTCTTTGAATCCTAGTGCATCATAAAGATGAATTTTACGATAAGTAGAGATTACTTTACCTAAATGATTAATTACAAATGAAGTATCATAAACACGATTATTTTTTTTACTTCGTTCATAAAATGAACCAATAACTTGAATATGATTTTCTTGTGCTGCTTTTGCAATAGTTAAAATAAAATTTCCATTAATTTTTTCAGATAAACTTGCAAGTTCCTTAGCAGTTTGAGATGATTTTGTATATAGCATCATAAATTCAGGAAATGCACAGAGTGTTGCATTCTTAGAAGATGCTTTTGAAATATATGAAATTATTTTTTTAAGATTTTCTTCTTTGTTAGTTGATGCTTTAAATTGTACAACTGCAACTTTCATAAAATTGAATATAATGATGAGGATAAAAAGATAAAGTTAGAAGAAAAAGAAAATTAAAGTTGGTTTCCTGCTAAAAACCAATTTTCTTTAGGATTATCTTCAAAAACAACAATAACATGACTTTCTTTTGTTTTCAGAATTTCTACGGCTGATTTTGTAATTGCTTTTGCATATTCCTCTTTTTGTTCCTGTGTTCTACCAGGATACATTGATACTGTGATCAACGGCATAAAGTTTTTTAATTCATTGAAGGATTTATTCTTTCAATTTTATTATCTGTAATCTGATCCATAACCATATCTTGTTCCATATGTAAAATCAGATTTATGCATTTTCTTATACAGATATCCAGTTGTTATACCTATTGCAAACCCACCAATGTGAGCAAGATATGCTACACCGCCTCCAGCTACACCAAATCCACCAACAAAGAATGGAAGTAAATTTTGAAAAACTAACCAAAATGGTAAGAACCATCGTGCCTGAATATGCATCATTCTCCAGAAAAATCCTAACATCATAAAGGTCTGAATTCTAGTTTTTGGAAAAATTATCAAATATGCACCCAATACACCAGAGATTGCTCCAGATGCACCAACTGCGGGTGTAGCACTTGTAACATCACCAAAAATATGAACTAGTCCAGCAACAACTCCCCATGCAAGATAAATTCCTAAAAATTTAATTTTTCCAAATTTTAATTCAATGTTGTCGCCAAATATCCACAAGAACAACAAATTACCACCAAGATGAAGTAAACCACCATGCATGAATGTAGATGTTAATAATGTAAGTTCAGGAAATGCAGGACAGTTTTGAATAGTTCCGCCCATATCCACTCCACTGAATTGTCCTGTTATACAACCTGGAACAGCACCCCAATTGTAAAACATTACAAATGCATTTTGATTTGTAAAATCAAAAAATTGTCCAGTGTATAAAACCTCTAAGAAAAATACAATTACATTTACAATAATTAATCCAATAGTTACTTTAGGTTTAAATCCGGGGGGGTGCGGATTTTCATCACGTAGTGGTAACATAGATAATCTATTTGATTAAAATTTCTATAATAACATTATTCAAACTATAAACTTAATCAAATAATAATTATTTCTCGCTCAACAAGATTTTCAATTATGTTTAAAAATTCATCATCAGAAATTTTTTCATTATACCACCAACCAGTAGTAGTTTTTGTCCATGTAGGAATTTTCCATTCACTTTCAGGAGACATTTCTAATGAAATTTCAATTATTTGTTTTTCAACTAAAAATTTAATTCCCTCAAGAAATTCTAAGTCATCAATTTGATTAGTTGACCACCAGTCTCCACTTTGTTTTATCCAAATTGGGATTTTTGGCATATCAGGAGGCAATCCTTGTTCAAAACCTGAAATTTTCCAAGTTCCTTGTGTTAAAGGATCTACAGTAAAAGCAACATGCCATGAACCCATGTCATCCATACTTTGTATGAATTTAACAGGCTCATTATCCAATGTAACATCAAATTTTTCATTTCCTGAAATTGGAGTAAATTCAAAATTTGCATATCCTTCTAATGGAAAACTATTGTAACCAATAATACTCATTATTGTATCTGTATCATCAAAAACTGGATCATGGTACCATGTTCCTGGAGAATCATATCTAAAATCAAAATTCCCATCAGCTTTTTTTGCAGTTCCTGGAACTACAGTTGTATCCATAGTTCCAAAACAACTATAGTAATAGACATCATCAGTGATAGATGGATCAGGATACATTGAAAAATTTATAATTTCACCAGGATCAATTTTTTCAATAAATTCCATATTTTGTCCAACATCTAAAACTTGTTCATATCCATGAATTACTGCAAAAACTTTTAGATTGTAAATTGTTGTATCACCATTATTTTGAATTCTACCAGTTAGATGTCCATCATCATATGTAATCAAAGTTTCATCATAAAGAACAACAATTGGTAGTGTTTGTTGTATAGTTTTTTCAAAAGATAATTCTGCAGGTAATAAAATCGGATTATCTAAAACTTCAAAAAATTTAATTTTAAATGGAATTTCAGTACCAGAAGCTAACGGTACATGTTGAATAGTTTTAGAAAATATTTGAGAATTATTTTCTACTGAAACAATTATTGTTGGAATAATTGCATAGTCAAGATTATTTTTTACATTACCAATTACTGTATAGATTCCATTAGAATCAAAATATGAAACATATTCATGGCTAGGAATAAAAACTTCAGCAAAAGAAATTTGTGGAGTTGCTATTAAACAAACAAACAAGCCTAGTGCTAATAAGAAATAATTTGATTTTCTTTCAATTAGATTTTCAGGCCTAAACAACGTGATCAGATTATTTAATTAATTAAATTTAAAGTGAACGGGTTCAAGCTTCGAATAAATATGAATTAAATTAGAATTATATTTTGTTTAACCAAAAATTCAAGACTTTGAACAAATGTTTTATCATCTATTTGGCCATCTACCCACCATCCAGTAATAGTTCTAATCCAGGAAGGGATTTTTTTAACTTCTAAAATTTCTGATTGATTTTCAGGAATTGTAATAATTTCATTTTTAATTAAATAATTAATTATATCAGTGAATTTATTATCAATGATTTTTTCTTCAGACCATAATAATGCATCATCACGAATCCAATCAGGAATTAAAAGAGAATCATTAATTTTATTTTGATGAATTACAATAGGAATACTAGTTGTCGCAAACTCATTACCATCTAAATTATTAAAATTAAGATTAACAATTCCAGATAAATTATCAGGTATCGCAAAATTTACAACATTATGCTCAGTTTTAGAATCAGTACTAATTCCATTTTGTTCAAAAAGTAATCTATCATCTTGAGTTATAGAAAATTCATAATTTGTAGAAACAGGTTTATTTTTTAAAAAAATATCTGTAACATCAAAAATAATTTTTGCATCTGAATTTGATTCAAGAATTTCAGGTTCCCAAGATACAAGAATTCTAAATTGTCCATTATCAGTAACTGAACTTAAATGAGTATAATCACGATCTGGTTTAATTACAAAATTCATTCCATTTTGATTTGAGTTATTTTCAAAAATATTCAATAATTCTTTTTGATAAATTATGAAATGTACAACACGTCCTTCAGTAAAAAAATCATCAACGTTTACTATATCATCAGATAATTTAATTCCATTTACAGACATTGAAAATCCTGATAAAAGTAAAGCACCAAATTCTTTTGGAATAATAATTTCCTCATGTACAACTGATGTTTGATTAATGTTAGATAGAGTCCATTCAAATGGCATAAAATAACTAATTTGTTTTAATTCTGGTTCATATTGAAAATTAGAAATTTCATCATAATATGTGACTATTTGGATATTTTGTTTTCCAAAACTTGGATCAATAAAATCGTGAGTAGTTGTTTGTGCAATAGAAATTCCTGCATTAAAAACAAGAGGAATTTCTAATTTTTTAGAGTATTCATCAGCTGAAAGTATACTGATATCAAACTTGTATAATCCACCTTCACTCAGTTTTGGTCCTTTAACATCAATTAATCTACTTTCAAGACCTAACAATGAACCAAATAGATCATCATTATTTTTTTCATTTACAATAATCGAATCAGTATCTTCTGAAATAAAATTAAAAACTAAAAATCCATTATCAGCTTTAAATTCTTTTTCAAAAAGAAATTGTTCTCCACGTTCAGATTTTATTAAAAATGTGACATCACGTAAAGTAATTTTAGAATCAAAATCAATTAAAGAAATGGAAATTTGTTGATCATCGGTTATCATAGGATCATTTGTAGAAGATGAAACTTCTAAACTTACAAGTTTACCATCTAATTCCACAGGTGGAAATATTTCACTTCCAACACCATGACCATATACATTATTAAAATTAATTATAAATCCACAAGAAAATATTAAAAATAAAATTAACAATAAATTTTTCAATCTATGTCCACTTGTTTGGATCTTTCTTCAGAATTTCTTTTCCATCAATTGTAATTGCATTTTTTTCTTCAAATACAGTATGCCATTTACCATTATCTGGAAAAATTTTATTCATTTCTTTAAATTTTTCATTAGTTGGAGGTTTGTTCATTAGTGCTCCCCATTTCATATTAGGTACTTTTGGCATTATGTCATTGATGTCTTTC
>CAJQSE010000023.1 GCA_905612485.1 uncultured Candidatus Nitrosopumilus sp. | reverse complement strand
AATTTTTAAGATATTTTCTTTAACTAGGAATTGAATTCCTTGAACAAATGAATTATCATCTATAGTTCCATCAGCCCACCAGCCTGCATTATTTTTAATCCAGGATGGAATTGAAGGTGTTTCTAAAATTACTGATTCCTTAGGAATTGTAGATTTAGTTTGAGTACCAGGACCAAGTTCAATTATAGCAGAACCAATTCCAGAATAAGTTGGATCATAGTCCAATCCTGTTCCATAAACTAGAATATCAAAACGAATTGGACCTTCAGATGGAATGTAAATATTTTGAATATCAATCCCTTCAGTTGAAACTATTCCGGGATTAACTGAATCATCACCATTATATCGAGATATTTCGTTATCAAATTCATCAAAAGCTATGTAGGTATATCTTACATCTTTGATAAGATTTCTATTTTCATTAAAGAATGTAAATTTAAAAGGAATATTTTGGTTTGCACCATACTGTCCATCCCATGAAATATTTACAGTTGTAGGGGTTTTTTCATAATTTTTAGTATCAACAAGATAGAATTCAGTTGAACTTCTTTCAGTTTTATCTAATGGAACTAATTTGAAATCCATTTGAGGATTAACAAAATTATTTGGACCTAACTTATCATTAATTTTTACTAACTCATTTTTGGAAATTAAGAAATGAATAATATTTGTTTCGTCAGAAGAATAAGGATCATTAAGTATTGCTCGTTGATCAATTTCTACACCATTAACGTACCCTTTGAATTGTTTTCCATCTCCATACGGTGCAAATGATTTTGGAACTCTAATTTCTTCATGTACAACTTGTACTAAATTAACATATTCTGGAGTCCAATCAAATGGCATATTAAATGAAATAGAATTATCAGATGTATCAAATGCAAAATTTTCAACTTCATCATAGTATGTTTTTATAACAACTGGAATTTGTTCAGCATTTGCTGTTTTTAAAAAGAAATCTTGTTCTTGTGCAATACTAACAAAAGTGTCATAAGTTAATCTCTCAGCTAATACACTTCTTGGACTAGTAGCTGCTTCAATATCAACTGTAATTTTATAGAGTCCACCTTTAACAAATATGGGTCCAGTCATTGATGGTCTTCCACATATGTCTAAATTTTCATCACTGCATTCTGCTCCTTGAACAAACAGTGCACCAGGAGCACTAGCATGCTCAGAACCACCATAAATTGTACAAGTTTCAATAGGATCTAAATCACATCCTAATTTTGGTTTAATTTTTACATCTAATCTTCCATCATTATCATAAAACAAATTTCTAGCTAAAAGCTCTCCACTTTGCCAAAGTTCAACTCGATATGTTACCTTATCAAGATTTTTGTCAGTTAATGTATCAAAGAAACGTATTTGCATATTTGTAGGATCAAGATATCCAACTGTAATATCAGATGGATCTAATTGTGTTCGTACAGTTACTTCCATATCTCCAAAAGTAATTGGTTCAGCTTGATCTCCACCAAGTCCATGTGCAAATACATTTGGAATAATAGCTGGAATTGTAAAAATTCCAAGTACAACAATTAATAATCCAATTTGCTTAAACAATACAAAAATTCGACTAATTCCATATTTAAAGATGGTATAAAATTTCTATGCATGATAAATTTTTGAGGTAAAATTAGAGTATAATTTTTATTTGTTAGATTAAAACTTGTATTATGAAATTTTTGCTAGTTTTATTATTAATTCCACTTTTTACAATTCCAGTATTTGCTGAATCTCAAACATTATCAACGGACAAAGGAACATTAGATGTTAAATTAACTTATGAAGATATTAAACCGGGTGAATTAACTAGATTGCAAATAGAATTCATCAATCCTATGTTACAAAAAACACAAGTTCATGTTGATTACAGAATAATGATAATAGAATCTGGTGAAACTCTTTTTCAAACTCCATCATTAATTCACACATCTGAAGGAGTCATTAATGGATTTAAATTCGAATTTCCACAAGACGGTACATACAATATGAAAATAGGTATAGAAGGAATTCTATTTACACCAATTACAGCAGAAACAGTTTCTTTTGATATTGTTGTAGGTGAAGCTTATGCTCAACCAATAAATCCATATGAAGAGAAAAGTGGCGGTTGTCTAATTGCAACAGCAGCTTATGGTTCAGAAATGGCACCACAAGTTCAATTACTTAGAGAAATTCGTGATAACCAATTAATGAACACAGAATCTGGAAAATCTTTCATGAATACATTCAATGACATTTACTACTCATTTAGTCCAACAATTGCTGACATGCAACGTGAAAATCCAATGTTTAAAGAAGTAGTCAAACTTGGTTTGACACCAATGCTCTCATCATTGGCAATCATGGAAAATGCTAATTCTGAATCTGAAGTTCTAGGACTTGGATTGTCAGTTATTGCACTAAACTTGGGAATGTACATCGGACTTCCAGCATTTGGAATCGTTAAATTCATTCAACTTAGAAAAAATTAATTTTTATTTTAAAGTGCAACTAGTTTTACTGTATCCATGTTTTTATTTTTATGAAAATCTTTTGTCATTGTTGTAACTTTTTCAGCATCTCCATCTATGACAAATAATTCCATACATTTTTTTCTCTCAATCTTACTATGAAGATGTGTTGTGATTAGGTCTTCAAAATTATGAGTAATTCCTGAAACAACATGATCAAATTCATCATTATGTACAACCAAAAGAATAGCATGAATGTTACCTGATAAATTTGAATTTTGTTTTTCTTCAGAAACAAAAGTCCTGATTCCAGCTCTAATTGCTTCTGATCTTCCTGAAAATCCCATACTTGATTGTAACTTGTCTAATTCTGATAGAATTTCATCATTTAATGAAATTGATACTATTGGCATGTGGTTAATGTTATTAAATATCTTATAAGTTTAGCACTAAATGTTATTAATATTTTATAGATTTATTAATAATATTGATTGAATTGCTGCGTGAATATCCAAATTAAACTAGCCATAATTGTAATAGCAATTGTAATTCCACTATCCTCTTTTGCAGTTTCTCAAACTAATTCCAATTCACAGTTTTCATCTAATGATGATACAAAATTACAAGTAACTACTTCAGCGAATTTTCTTTATGAATTTTCACAAAATATAGGAAACAAAATGATTGATGTGACTCTACTAGTTCCAATGGGAGTTGATCCCCATGATTGGGAACCTACTATCAAAGATACAGAAAGAATATACAGATCCGATTTGATAATTATTAATGGTATTGGTTATGAACACTGGATTGATTCAATCCATACATCAAGTTATCAAGGAATTATAATTGATACAAGTGATGGAATTTTAATTGATCATAATGATGATTACGATGACGATCATGGTTCTCTAGATCCACATATTTGGTTAAATCCTGTTTATGCACAATTACAAGTTAAAACTATTGCAAATGCTTTGTCTATTTCTGATCCTACAAATAAAAATTATTATCAATCCAATGCTAAAATATACATTAAAGAATTAGATTTACTTGATTCAAAAATTAGAAATGATTTATCTAGTTGTAAAACTGATTTTATAACTTTTCATAATGCTTTTTCATATTTTGCCAAAGAATATGGTTTAACTCAACATACAATTATTTCTTCAAATGATTCACATGGTGAAGTAACACCACAAACATTAGAAAATATAATTTCTACTGCAAAAAAATATAACATTAAAGTAATTTTTGCAGAAGAAAGTAGTTCAACAAAAACATCTCAAGTTATTGCAGATGAGATTGGTGGAAAAGTTCTTGTTTTATCTCCTTTAGAAATTACTTCAAGTGATAACTATATTTCTAAAATGACTCAAAATCTTGAAAATTTAAAGGAGGCATTATGTTGAATGCTGTAGAAATAACAAATCTTACGGTCAAATATCCAGATGTGAAGGCATTAGATAATGTAAGTTTTGTAGTCAAGGAAGGTGATTTTCTAGGCATAATTGGCCCTAATGGTGCAGGAAAATCCACTCTTTTTGATTCAATGCTGGGATTAAATACAAAGTATACTGGAATAATCAAATTCTTTGATCAAGATATTAAAAAATCAAAAAAATATCATAAGGAAATTGGATATGTTCCACAAAAACCTGTATTTGAAAAAAATTTTCCAGCAACAGTTAGTGATGTTGTTAGAATGGGATTAAGAAATGAATCTGATGAAAATAAAATTGATGAAATTTTACAACAATTATGGATACATGAGCTTCGTAAAAGAAGAATAGGTGAATTATCTGGTGGGCAACTACAACGTGTATTTATCGCAAAAGCTTTAGTAAATAATCCAAAGATTCTGATATTAGATGAACCTGTAACAGGAATTGATCAACAAAGTATAGAGTTATTCTATAGTATTCTTAGAGAATTAAATTCTAAACAAAAAATTACAATTATTTGGTCTTCTCATGATTTAGATGCCGTAAATCAATTAGCAAATCATGTTGCATGTTTAAATCGAACATTATTTTTCCATGGGGAGTCTAAAAAATTCTTTTCTGATGATGATCTTGTTAAACAATATTCTGAAGCATCAATGCAGGAACATATGCATCATCATTAATCATGCCTTTTGAAATTCTAACTTACAGTTTTATGCATAGAGCATTAATTTCTGGAATTGCAATAGCAATTTTGTGTTCTGTCGTTGGATTGTTTTTAGTTTTAAGACGTTATTCTTTATTTGGTGATGCAATTGCACATTCTTCGTTTGGTGGAATTGCATTAGGTTTGTTAGCTGGAGTCTATCCATTATGGACAGCATATGGTGTCTCTATAATTAGTGCATTAATTATTACAAAAATTAAAGACAGATACAACATATCTGGTGATGCCTCAATTGCAGTACTTTTATCATCAGGCATAGCAGCTGGGCTTGTAATTATTAGTTTTTCAGGAGGATTTACGATTGATATCTTTAGTTTTCTATTTGGTAGTATTCTTCTAGTTAGTGTAGATGATACAATTCTAATTTTAGCTCTAACTGGAGCAATTTTAATTGTAATTTTATTACTGTATAGACAAATTCTTTATTCTACATTTAATGAAGAACAAGCTAAAGTTAGTGGAATACCTGTAGAAAAAATTAATTATTTAATTATATTTATGGCAGGAATTACCGTAGTCACCTCAATTCAACTTGTTGGTGTATTGTTAATTTCTGCTTTATTTGTAATTCCAAATGTTACAGCTATTATGTATGGTAGAGGTTTCAAACAAACTGCAATAATTTCAATGAGCTTTTCTGTATTTTCAGTTGTTGTAGGAATTTTAATTTCATACATATTTGATATTACTCCTGCTGGAACTATAGTTTTGTTATCTATTGGATTACTTGGAATAACTATGGGAATAAAGTCTGCAGGATTATTATCTAAGAATTAATTAAAGAATTTAATCTTCTTTTATCATGTATAGCTTTTACATAAAATAACGCTGTTACAATAATTCCTAATGCAATTAGTGGTGATGCAATTTCAGTATATTTTATTTCAGCACTATCGATTGTTTTAACTTGTGAAACATTAACTGGAATTTCTATGATATTTACTGTTCCAATTTTATTTCCTTCTTGTTCAACAAACCAAACTTTTCCATTCTTATCAGATGTCATAAATTGAATAAAAGATCCTTCAGTTGAAATTGGAATTTCCTTTAAATCATCATTGTCTGGATCATAAACTCCAATACTGTCTATGACATGTTGTGCAAACCAAATATTCCCATATCTATCAAAAGTCATGCCAAATGGCAATGCTTCTTCATCTGGTACTGAAATCTTTTCAAATGTCTGTAGAACTGGATTGAATTTTGTAATTGCTGTGCCTGTATGTTCTGCAATCCAAACATTTTCATTTTTATCAAAAAGTAAGAATTCTGGGCCATCAAGTGGAATTTCCTTTGAATACTGAGTAATTTTACCCTCGTTTGGATCAATATATCCAATTTTACCTATACCTGTTGCAGTATACCAAATATTTCCATCACTATCTATTGATAATGCAAATGGTAGTGAATCTCTTTCAGGTAATTCTAGAACCTTAAAGACATCATCATCTGGAATATATTTCAAAATTTTATTTTTATTTACAATTGTAATCCAAATATTATCATCAAAATCTGCTTGAATGAATATTGGTTTGTTATCTGCTATAACTGGATCAAGTTTTGGAATTGTTTTTGTTGTAATTTCTTTTGTTTCTAAATCAATGTATCCAATCTGATTCCTTGGAGAATCTGTAAACCAAATTTTTCCAGTATTGTCCATAGTTAGAAACATTGTAGATAATCCATTAAATGAGTAAGATGAAAATTCTTGTGTCTCAAGTGAGAATTCCCATAATCTTGGTGCAGATGGATCACTTATCCAGATAGAATTTTTTCCATCATACAATGGATAAAGTGGTTTTGCATTTTCTGGAAATTCATATTCGACTATTTGAGTCTGAATATTTTCTAATCTTGGTTTAACTAATACATTAAGTATTTTTGATTCATTTGCATTTTCAGTTCTTTGAGATTCAATTTCTAATTGCCAGTCTCCAGAAAATCCAAATGTTAATTCACCTTGAAATTCTACTGGAACATTATTATCTTCTTTAGTTATTTCCATTGGAATTTCAATTGGAGCTATGTTTTTTGATGGATTTGCAATTTTTACTTTTAGTTGATTTGAATCATAAATTGGATTATTATTCGAATCACTGACTTTAACTAAAATTGTATTTATTCCACTTGAAAATGGTGAGATTTGAATCTCAAATTTTGCATTATCAGTAAATTCAATTGTTTTAAATCCATAGATAATTTCTTGTGCATCAGCATTTTGAATCTCACCTGCAGGTAGAGTTGCATTTGTCAATAATGCAACTACTCCTAATAATATCACGCCTAATGTTGCATCAATTTTGAGTGATCTTTTTAGTTTTCTATGAACACTAAATTTTTGTGACTGGAAATTTTTTTCTGCATTTTTTTGTACTCTAAATTGGAAAAATCCACCTAAACTAATCATTACTGCAGCAATTGCAATTTTTAACATAATTAATTGACCATAAACTGAATCTGTGATTAACCCTACATCACTTTCTAAAAACCACATCAATGTTGGACCTGTAATTATTACAATTCCAATTGATATGATAAATGCAATTGAAAATCTTGGAATAAGTGCAAGACTCATTTTTTCTCTGTTTATTTCTTTTAATTTTGATAATGTAGGTAGTAATGTAAAAACAAAATAAAATATTCCACCAATCCAAACTGCTGCAACTAAATTATGAATATAATCTAAAATTAGTGCTGGTGTTTCACCACTTGCTGCACCATGACCAATTAAACTTGAAGTTCCAATTAATGCCAACATAGCAATTAACATTGGAATTTGAGTTTTCTTTGTTAGATTTTTCTTTCTATCTAATCCAAACCAAATTCCAAGTAAAACTATTGTAATTGCCATTCGAATTAACCAAATACTTCCAAAGTTAGTTTGAATTGCTTCTATGGGTGATGTTTCCAATCTAACAGTTTGTACAGCAATCATCAAAATATTTGAAATAAAAATTAACATTAATCCTATTCCAGTAATAGACATGAATTTTTTATGATGAATAATTTCAATTTGTTCTAATTCTTCTTTGATTAATTGTTTATTTTGAGTTCCCCAAATAATTAACGATGCAATGATAACTCCTAAAACAATTGTTTGACCCACAATTCCTGGAAATCTTGCTCCAGCTTCAGGGAAAAATATTAGTTCTGCTGAACTTTGATTATCTAATAATTTTGGATCAATAACTACATCTCCAACTGCAAACAAAAATGCACCTGGAACTAGATGACCATCAATTTTTGAGAGAACTTTAGTAGTAACTGTGTATACTCCATCTTCTAATGGACTAGTTGTAATAATTAGTGATTTTTCATCTTGATAATAATCTGTATCCTTGTTATCAATTTGATTTCCATTATTATCTAAAACTTTGAGTGTACTGAAATTTAATTCAACTGGTTCTGAAAAATAAATAATTACTTCTGAGACTCCAGTTGGTGCATTTGATGATAAATTAGGAATTGTTTCCTCTGTAAATGGATGTGCTGATACAAATGGAATTGAAGTTAACGATAATACTAGTAAAACTATGAGAATTTTCTTCATTTACTAATTTAGTCTTAATTGATAATTTAAACAGTTTTTAATTTATTCGAAATTTGTACCAATCCACGTAAAGATAATAATGACTATTTCTTATATGATAGTCGTGAAGATAGCAACTTTTGGTTTTATTGCATTATTAATTTCCGTTGGAATGTTAACTCCATCTTATGCTCACACAACTGTTGAAGTTGAACAATACAAAATTGAAGTAGGTTGGAGCATTGAACCTCCTGTTGTAGGAATCCGAAATGATATTGTTGTTAAAATTACAGAATCTGGTGATTCTGAGGGTACTTACAGAGGAATTACTAGTGCATTTCAAAATCTAGAAGGTACTGTCATGTATGGTGGTGCAAGTAAAACAATTGATATTAGTGGTGATCCAAAACCTGGATATTATTTTTCATCTATAATTCCAACTAAAACTGGAAGTTATCTTATGGATTTGCAAGGAGAAATTCGTGGTGTTATAGTTAATGTACAAATTCCTATTGAAGATGTAGAAAGTACATCTGTTCTTGATTTTCCTCCTACAAGTAGTGAAGGTTCTGCAGATGTCTCTGCTTTAAAAAATGCAATTTCTTCTCTTCAACAAGATGTTTCTAAATTAAAATCTGGTGAAACTAGTACTTCTAATGGTGGTGCAGCATATGACTTTGCAATATTTGGATTATCAATTGCTGCTGCTGCAATTATCTTAGCGATAATTGCTTTAATAAAAAGAAAATAGAAAAAGAGGAATTCCTTAAAATCTTGGAACGACTCTAGATTTTGCAGTTACTGCTACGATGCTGATGATTGCTACAGCTAGTACCATCATGGCAATTGTACCAAATTCTGGAACTACTTGTGCTGTTGTAACTTGACCTACTGGTCCAGTCCAATTATCACTATTACCTGGTGCACCAATTCCTAAAGATTCTACTTTAACATTTATTGGATTATCATCAGAACCAACTGCATCTATTTGATGAGTTGCAATGTTTTCCATAGAATGTAAACCAGTTTCTTCAAAAACTACTTCACCATTTTGTGTGGCAGTCATATCGTAGTTAACGTGTAATTCACTGAATTCAAGTTCAATTTGAGTTCCACCCATTACTTCTGAGTAGGAAATCATTACCATTAACTCTACATCTTCTGCTTCAGCTTCAGCTGCGGCTAATTCGGCTGCTGCTTCAGCTTCTGCTGCTTCAGCTTCTGCTGCTTCAGCTTCTGCTGCTTCAGCTTCTGCTGCTTCAGCTTCTGCTGCTTCAGCTTCTGCTGCTTCAGCTTCTGCTGCTTCAGCTTCTGCTGCTGCGGCTGCTTCAGCTTCTGCTGCTTCAGCTTCTGCTGCGGCTGCTTCAGCTGCGGCTGCTTCTGCTGCGGCTGCTTCTGCTGCGGCTGCTTCAGCTGCGGCTTCTTCTGCATGTGCTTCTTGTACTATGATTGTTCCAATCATCCAAGTGTGTAACATACAATAGTATGGTTGTTCACCTGCACTTTCTGGAATCCATTCAAATGCATCTCCTGACATTAGTACACCTGTATCAAATGTACCATCAGGGGATGGAGTAAATCCATCAACAGTTCCTGATGTATATGTGTGAACTCCTGTTGGATCTGTGTTTGTCATGGTTACAACACTACCGACTTCAACTGTTGCAGTAACTGGTGTATAACAACCTGATTCAACACAAGATTGTGAAAATCCAGATTCATCTACTGTTACAATTGCAACTTCGGGGTGATCTGCAAAAGCAGCTGGTGCCATTGAGGCCATACCTGCTGCGATAGCAAATAGTACAAAGATTGAGCTTATTGCTTTAGTCTTCATTAATCCGATAGAAGTTTGTGATCCATAAAAATGTCACTAGAATTTAGAAAATTATTCTAATTTTTTCTAATTTGGTACAACCTTAGAATTCCAAATGCTG
>CAJQSE010000022.1 GCA_905612485.1 uncultured Candidatus Nitrosopumilus sp. | reverse complement strand
GTTGGTACATGAATTAACACTTTAGTTGTTTTAGATAAAAATGCGAAACAAAAATTATAAAGAATTTCAAGTGCACCGTTTCCAACAATAATATTTGATTTAGATAAATGCGTGTATTTTGCTAAACTTGAAATCACAGTCTCCGAATTTGGATCAGGATAAAATTGAACTTTATCTAAATTTTGTTTAATTATTGATTTAACAGAATGAGGAATTCCAAGAGGAGTAATATTAGAACTAAAATCAATAATATTTTGATCGCGATTTTTTAAAGAAAATTTTCCACCATGGATAACAGGCGTATGTTGACGAATAGACGATTTTATGGTTATTTTCACAGTTACAAGTAGAATTGGCTAATTTAGTATCTTGTGGTAATCGGAAAACGATTATTAATTGAAACCGATCTAATTACACATTATGGGAAAGAAAAAAGTTGCAATAATTGGGGTTACAGGTTCTGTGGGCCAAGAATTTGTACTATCATTAAATAATCACCCATGGTTTGAAGTTACTCAAATTGCAGCATCAGAGCGTTCAGCAGGGAAAAATTATCTAGATGCAATAAAAGATGCTAGCGGAATTATAGCATGGGATGTAAGTGGAGAAATTCCAGAATATATCAAAAATATGACAGTCAAATCGGTGGATCAATTAGATGTTTCCCAATTAGATTTGATATTTTCTGCAGTTGAATCTGAAGCTGCAAGAGATATAGAAACTAAAATGGCTGCAGAATTACCAGTTATCTCAACTAGTTCAGCTTATAGATATGAAGATGATGTTCCAATACTAATTCCAGGAATTAATGATGAACAAATAGAATTACTGGAAATTCAAAAGAAAAACAGAAACTGGAAAGGGTGGGTAGCTCCTTTACCAAATTGTACTACTACGGGTTTAGCAATTACATTAAAACCATTACTTGACAAATATGGGGCAAAAAAAGTCTTGATGACTTCAATGCAAGCAATATCAGGTGGAGGAAAATCAGGGGTATCTGCAATGGGAATCACAGATAATATCATTCCATACATTCCAAAAGAAGAAGGAAAAGTGAGATTAGAAACAAGAAAAATTTTGGGAAAACTAAAAAATGGAAAAATTGAAGATGCAGATATCAAAATTAGTTGTACTTGTACCAGAGTTCCAGTAATAGATGGTCATACTGAATCAGTTTTTGTAGAGACTACAAAAGAAATTGATCCGCAAAAAGCAAAGGAAACTTACAATCAAAGTAACAAAGATATTTCAGTTGCAGGATTACCATCAGCTCCAAAAGATTACTATGCATTTCATGAAGATCCAACTAGACCACAACCAAGAATGGAAAGAACAGTAGGAGGTGGAATGACTACAACAATTGGAAGAGTAGAAAAAGAAGAATTGTTTGATCATGGATTAAAATACATGTTATTTTCACATAATAAAAAAATGGGTTCAGCAAAAGGTGCTGTCTTGTTGGCAGAGATGTTATACAAAAAAGATAAGATTTAGTTAATTATTTGTAATTTTTACAATAATAACTTTATAAGAACCAGAAATCTTCATCGATTTGGGTGTTTTAGACGACAAAAGTAGATAATTTAGATTTACAAATTTTATCAGAATTATCAAATGATGCCTCAATTTCAGTTCCACGATTATCAAAAAAAATAGATGTAAATTCTTCAGTAGTTTATTCTCGAATCAAAAGACTAGTTAAAAGAAAATTAATTGAACGATTTACGATAATTGTCAATGATGCTGAACTAGGTTATGAAGTCAAAGCATTAACTGGAATTAACATTGATACAAAACAACGGGATAATGTAATTGAACAATTATTCAATATTGATGGAGTTAGAGAAGTTGCAGAAGTTACAGGTAGATTTGACATACTAGTTACAATGTATTCAAGATCATTAGATCAAATGCATACGATGGTTTCAGAAAAAATAGGTAGAGTTGAAGGAATTCAATCATCAGAGTCATTTATTGAAATGAAATCAAGAACGAAAGCAATGCCATATATGCCAACAAATAGTGGTGACTAGTATTGCAAAAGCAAACAACTAGTTCAAGAGTAGCAGTTTATTATGAATTAACAAAACCAAAAATTTGGTATTTACTTGTATTTACGGCATTTGGAGCAGCACTAACAGCATCAAATATTTACAATATTCCAATTTCTATAGAAACTTGGGCTTTAATGTTATTTTCAGTAGCATCAGGTTCTGCAGCAGCTAATACTTTGACAAATTATCATGATAGGGATATTGATGCAATTATGGAAAGAACAAAAGATAGACCTCTCCCATCTAAGAGAATTTATCCGGCAGTTAAAGCAAGAAACTTTGGATTAGCATTAGCTGGAATATCATTAGTGTTGGCTTTTGCAATTTCATTTACTACAACATTGGAACAAGGAATATGGGCAACAATTTTCATTGCATTTGCACTAGTAAACAATATTATTATTTATTCATATATACTAAAACGAAATTCTAGAACTAATATTATTTTAGGAGGATTATGTGGAGGTGCACCACCTATGATTGGATGGGTTGCAGTAACTATGTCAGATTTATGGACTATGGGTCTTGCAATGGCAGGATTAGTGTTTATTTGGATTCCAATGCATATTTGGGCTTTAACATTACATTTCAAAGAAGATTATAACAAAGTCAATGTTCCAATGTTAACTGCAGTACAATCTGAAAAAACATCAGCAAGAGCCATTGCATTATCTACTGTTGTAATGGTATTATTTTCAATTGCACCATTTTTCATTACAACTGAAAGTGGTGAAAATATGGTAGGTGATGTATATTTGTGGACTGCAATTGCATCAGGAGCATTAATGCTTGGACTATCAGTTTGGGTTACAATAAAACCAATGGAGAAAGCTGCATGGACATTGTTTAAATTTTCTAGTCCTTATTTGGCAGTATTATTTATTGCATTAATGGTAGATTCAGGATTATAAAATACTGCTATCAGTATCTAAACTATTAAGATCCTTAGTAATTTTATAATGATTCTTTACTAAAGTTTCAAGTTCATTTTTTAATTCAGTAGAATTCCATTCAGTCTTGATTAATGAGGATAATTTTGCAACAATATTCCATTGTACAGTATTTTGATCATCAATTAATTTTAAAAATTCTTTCCCTTTTTCATCATCATCCATAATCTTCGCAAGATACTACAATCATAAAAAAGTTAGTAGTGGTAATTATATAATTTCAAAGTTTTATTAAGAAATATCAAATATTTATAATATTGCAGTGTAGTATTTCAGAATGTAAAGAAAAAGCTATCCAAACTGTAAAAATCAGTTTTAAAGAAACCAGGAATTTATGTAAAAATCATTACAAGTTATTTAAAAATAAAGATGAAACATACATTCCAATCTTTTCTAAAGCTTCAAAATTTTGACAAAAATTAAGAAATTTTTAATCTCAAAATAATTAAAAGGTTTAATTTCTATTAGATTAAAACTAAAACATGGCTATCAAAAAAAAATCAGAAATTAAAAAAAAAGTAGTAAAAAAAGCAAGTTCTAAGCCAAAAAAAGCAAGTAAAGCATCTACAAAAAATCCAGAATTTGAAAAAGCATGGAAAAATTATAATTCCGCACTAAGTGGTTGGAAAGAATCTTTAGCACAATGGCAAAATGCTACAAATGAAACGTTGATGACGTATCATGATGCATGTCAAAAAGCAATAGGATCAGATGCTGAATTATTGAAAAAAGTTAGTTCAAGTTGGGAAGAAACTTGGGAAGAGATTGGTCCAGAATACGTCAAACAACAAACAAAAATGATTGAGAGTATTTTCAAAGAAACCAATATTGAATCAATTAAAAAATTCAATGATCAATGGGAAAAATTTCTTACAGCATCAAGTGATGATTCAATTACAGCATATCAAGAAGCCATCAAAAAATTTAATCAAGCATGGCAACAAGAAAAAATATAATTTATTTAATAAAATTACAACATTCTAAATTTTTATAATTAAAAAAATATAATTCTAATTTAAGGCATAAAGGAATTTAATTATAACTAAATTTGGATAATAGTATGACTAAAGCAATTGTTTTAGGAGGCTCACGTGGAATTGGTAAAGCAATCTCAGACTCATTAAAATCAATAGAAATAGATGTTTTTGCTGCATCCAAAAGTGATATTGACACATCAAATTTAGATAGTGTAAAAAAATTTTTAGAAAAACATAATGAAACAGATATTTTAATTCTAAATACAGGTGGGCCTGAACCAAAATCATTTTCAACTATTATTGAAGAGGATTGGAACAAATATCACAATCAATTATTTGTAGGATTTTGTACCATATTACAAAAAATTAAAGTTAATGATGGCGGATTTATTTTTTTAATTAGTTCTAATGTAATCAAGGAACCAAATACAAAATTAATAATATCATCAGCATATCGTGCTGCATTCTCAGAAGTATTCAAGGTATTAAGCAAAGAATATGCTCAAAGAAATATTAGTTGTATCAACATTGCACCAGGTCCTATCAACACAGATAGAACTAAAGAGTTAATTGAAAATGTTAAAGAATTTGAAGAAACACTACCTATGAAAAGATTAGGGGAACCTGAAGAGATTGGAAATTTTGTTAAAGGTATAATTGAAAATAATGTGAAATACCTAACAGGTGTTACAATAAACTTTGATGGTGCAAACTCGAATTATATTTTTTAAATTATAAATTAACTAATATAATTTTTTTATCTTCACTTTCTAGATAATCTTTTATCACATCATTTTTTAAATTATTTTTATATTTAGATAAAACAATTTCATCAAATTCCTTTGTTTTGTAATAACGATCTTTAACATCCCATTGTTTTACACGATTTAATTTTTTTCCTTCATCAAGTAATTTTATGATTTTAATCAAAGATTCAACACTAGATTTAATAATTTTACAACCCAAAGTATGGACATTATCATTCAGTTCAATTTTGGGCCTAACATGACAAATAATATCACCAGTATCAATTCCAGCATCTAAATGTAAAATTGTAGAACCAAGATATTCTAATTCATTATTTACAAATGGCCAAAAATTTGTTCCACTTCCCCGATAATAAGGAGATATTCCTAAATGAAGATTAATTATATGACCAGCAGATAAGAGAGAGATAAGAGGTTCTTTAATTATTGAGGATCCAAAAACAATCAAAATATCAGGTTTAAAATTTTTAATTACTTCATAAACATAGGGAGAATTTACTTCTTTGTAGACTATAGGTAAAGTTTTAGGAATAAAATAATTATCATTTGGAAAAAAAGATTTTTCGGTTTCATCTCTTAATAAAAAATGATTTTCAATTTCAATAGAATTTTTAGAATCATCAAAAGATGAAGTTTGAGGCTTACATTCAGAAATAATTAATGCATCATCACAATATGATGATAAGGTATTTGCCAAAAATTTATGACGGAGAGAATTACTAGTTAATACTACAATTTTCATTTTATTTTCCATTAATCATAGTAATCATTTTTTTATAAAGTAATTCCGAAGTATCAGAACTGGTAGGCATATATCTTCCCAATTCATAAGGAGAAGTAGATTTTTTATTTAAAATTTCTTCGACCGTAAATGCAAGTTTGTAAGAATTTGTTTTAACAATCAATTCTTTTGAGGAAAGACAATCAACAATTTTACCAAAGGGATAACTCATAAAATCGCTTTTAATTTTAAAAGTAGTTTCTAGATAATTTTTAGGTTGAATAATTTCAAGATTTAATTCATTATCTCCAAGATTTGAACTACCAATAGAAATATGAGAATGAGTATGAGTACCAATAGAATGCCCCATTTCAATCATTTCAGACACTTGATTTTTTGTTAAATGCATAATTTCCATTGCGTTAGGGAATTCCTTATGAAACATATTTTCATAAATTTCAAGTAAAATTAGTCGAGATAATTTTTCATTTAATTCGTATTTAAAAAAATATTTAATTTTTTGTATGACTTCATCATAATTACCTTTAATATAAGAAAATTTTTTCATATATTTGTTAAAATCATTAAGATTTTTTTTTAATGATGATTTTAAAAAATTTAAAAAACTAGATAATCCAAATTTTGCAATACAATAATGAATGATAATTGGATTAGCAGGTAATTCATCCTTTAGTATACATGTAGGAATAAAAAAAATGGCCTTAATTCCATGTTTAGCTAAAATCTTAGCAGCAATATAATGATCAGAAAGACCATCATCAAATGTTAAAAGTAAACCTATTTCATTTGTTTTAAAATTATAACTATCATATGAAAAGGATATTGCATCAGAAGGAGTAATTAATTTAAAATAATTAGAAAACATTTCAATATGTTTTTCAAATTCATCAACAGATGTTCCTAGAATTCTAGGAAAATATTGTTCAGCAGAGTTATCTCGAATATAATGATAGCATAAACTCAAATATCCATTTGGAGTATTAGTAGAAATAGTCAATAGATGTCATTGATTACTATTTTTTGAATTCAACATTTGGTGTATCTGGATGACCTGCAATTGCAATTAATCCACCATCACGTAATTGTTGTAATAACTGCATAACTTCTTTTTCAACTTGATTTCTTTGCAATCCTGTTTGTTGTGCAAATACTTCTACAAGATCTGTAACTTTACGTGTACCATTACAAGATTTCCAAAAATCAACAATAGCTTGATTTACCATAAATCCTTGTTCATGTTCATTAGCTAAAACCATTGAACCATCCTCTTGTTGTACAAGTTTTCCAACTCCTTGAGGTAATGCAGTTTCATAATTAATTGGTGCAGGAGTATTCAAACCATTAGCACCCATTTCTTTAATTTTGAGTTTTCCTTCTTCAGTCATTTTATCCATGGACCATGCAGGTTCCCAAACAATGTCAATTTTTACATTATTTACTCCAGGAACTTTTTTGGCAAATCTTGTTGCATCTGCAATCAGAGTCTCATGAAGAGGACAACCCTGTGTAGTCATTGTCATTTTAATATCAACATCATTATTTTCTTTAACATCAATTCCATAGATTAATCCCATTTCTACAATATTAAGGGGAACTTCAGGATCCATGCATAGTTTTAATGAATCTTCAATTGCTTGTGCAGAAACAGTACTCATATTTTATAATGCAGTTTAAAAAACAATAAAAACTTTCTAATTATTAGCTTCAAATAATTTTTGGATAGATTCTTCATAAGGGGCTATAGCCACGCCTTTTTCAGTGATTATTCCCGTAATTAATTCAGGAGGAGTCATATCAAATGCAGGATTAATGACATTAATATCATCAGGTGCAGTTTTTTTCTCACCAATTCCTGTAACTTCTGATCCTTTTCGCATTTCAATAATGACATCTTCTGCTTTAGTTTTCATATCAATTGTGGATAATGGTGCTGCTACATAAAATGGAATTCCATGTTGTTTTGCCATTGTTGCCACCTGATATGTTCCAATTTTATTAAAGACATGGCCAGTTTTTACAATTCTATCTGCACCAACTATAACTTTGTTTACTAGTCCATTTGCCATTGAATATCCTACAGCAGTATCAGGAATTAAACTAACATCAAATCCATCATGTTTTAACTCAAAAGTAGTTAAACGAGAACCTTGTTGGATTGGTCTAGTTTCAGTTGCAATTACCTTGACATTTTTTCCACTCTCTCTAGTTGCACGAATTACACCCAATGCAGTTCCATATGCAACAGTAGCTAGTGCTCCTGCATTACAATGAGTCATAATTGTATCATTATTATCAAAAAGAGGAGCACCATTTTTTCCCATAGCTTTGTTAATCTCAATATCTTCATCTGCCATTTTTTTAGCAGTAGAAATTACTAATTCTCTAATTTGCTCAACTGATTCACCAGTTTTTGCAACATTCATAATTTTTTCTAATCCCCAGCCTAAATTAACAGCAGTAGGTCTGGTAGCAAAAAGAATATTTCTTGCTTTCTCTAAATCAGAAATTAATTCATCTCTAGTATTTGCTTGACTTTGTAAAACTGCTAACCCCAATCCAAATGCACCAGATACTCCAATTGCAGGAGCACCTCTAACTATCAAAGTTTTAATTGCATTTGCAACTTGATGAAAATCATTATATTCTACAAACACTAATTCATTAGGTAATTTAGTTTGCTCAATCATTATCACTTTATTATTTTTCCATTCTACAGTTCGTAATCCAGTAACATTTTGCATATAATAATAAAAAATTTAGGTTTTTAAAAACTAATTGATGTATTATAGGGTAAATAGATATTTTATTGTAGATGTTAAATTATATGTATTGAATATTTCAACTATTGAAAAATATGATTTACAAAAAATGTACAAAATTTATGATAAATGGCCAGAAATTGCACGTGAATCATTTGAATCCAATCAAACTTCCATAGATTTTGAGGGTATTTACCACATAGTATTTGCAGGAATGGATGGATAGGTACTATTGGAAATATGTTTACATCCATATTATCAAAAACAAATATTCATATCTCTGTGGTAAAAGGATACTTACTTCCAAATACAGTTGATTCTAATTCTCTTGTTGTCAATACAAGTATTTCTGGAAACACAATTGAAACTCTAAATATATTAAATTCAGCAAAGGAAAAAAACTATAGATCCATTTATTAAAATCACAGTAAAAAAACAGTGTATTTAGGATAAAAAATTGGCAATACTAAAGAATTTTGGAACTATTGCAATTTCAGATATTGCCTCAGCTTCAATTTCTAGTGTTTTTTGGTTGTATCTAGCTTCATTGTTAACTGTAAGTAATTTCGGAGAAATACAATTCTTCATTAGTATTGCAGGTTTTGCAGTGGGTGTCTCATTACTTGCAAATGGGAACACCGTAATTGTATATGAAATAAAACAAAGGGGGTTAAGAAAAATTCTATTTTTGTTAACTCTTGTCATCGGAGTAATTGTATCTGTAGCTTTATTCATTCTATACTCAAGATTAGATATAATATTTCTAACAGTTGGAATGATTTTTGCAGAAATGATCAGCGGATATCTTTTAGGAAAAAAATTATTTGTCAGATATAGTATAATTTTCATTTCACAAAAACTACTAATGGCTATACTAACAGTTGGATTATATTTTTTTATGGGTTTTGAAGGAATAATTTATGGTATTGCAATTTCATATATTCCAATATGTGTAATAATTATCAGGAGCTTTAAAGATACATCATTAAATTTTTTGTTGTTAAAAGAAAATTTTTTGTTGTTAAAAGAAAATTTTAGATTTATTATTAATAATTATGGCAGTAGATTAATTTCTCAGTCGAGAAAAGATTTAGATAAAATTATAATTATGCCAATACTTGGATTTGAGATCCTAGGTGAATTTGCTTTATCAGTTCAGGTGTATATGTTTATGATTCTTTTTGCAAGTTTGTCATTTAAATTTTTGTTATTGAACGATGCAGCAGGAAAAAATACTATTAAATTCAAAGTAGGAATATTATCAGTATCGATCATAATTTCAATTCTAGGAATTATTATTGGACCAGAAATAATAACAACTTTTTTTCCAAAATTTGTCAATTCTGTTGAAATTATCCCAATTCTAAGTTTGGCAGTAATTCCAAATACAATTGCGGTAATTTTTTCATCAAAGTTCTTAGGTGATGAAAAAAGTAAATTTCCATTAATAGGAACTATAATTCACGCAGTTAGTTACTTGTCAATGGTAGTATTTCTCGGTTCAGCGTATGGGCTATACGGACTTGGTGTAAGCTTTTTAATTAGCTCAATAATTTATTCATCTTATTTAGTAATCACATATCAAATACAAAAAAAATGAAAAATAGATGATTTTTATTCATTTATTTTTTAATTTTTGGTCAAATAATTTTTTTAAAATTTGGTTTGAAAAACTTAATTGAGTCACATAATATTAAAAATACTATAATTTGAAATTATTATTTTAAATTTAATGATTATAATAGAGCTAATATTAATAAAATTCAAAGATGAATTTACTATATAATGTAGGTCTGTTATATTATTTAGCACCTCATTTAAAAATAGTTAAAAATCGATGGGAATTTTGTACATCCGTTCTTTTAGGATTCTCACGTTACAAAGTAAAAATAAATCATTTAAAACCAATAGTTTTTGAAAAGAAACAATTTTACATATTGTTATCTATATTGGGAATACTATCTTATGCTACACATTATTCTTTAACATCAAAAAATATGGTGAAAGTTTCTTTTGATTCAAAAAATTGGTTCACATTACCTTTAACAGGTTTTTCCAAAGAAGATGAAAATCTGATAGTATTACTTTATCAAGGAAGTAAAAATGGAGCTAATTTTGTTACCCAAGATATTCCTGTAGACAGAAAAAAAACAATAAAAATAATTGATGTTGATGGAAAAAAGATTGTTGAAACATATAATGGTATTAAGTTTTTTTTGGAGTTAATACATCCTGGAAATACAATAATTGAGACTTTTATTAACGATGTACACTCAATTGCAGGTAATGATAACTGGGAAAACAAAACAATAATTGATGTAGGTGCAGAATGTGGTGATACTGCTCTTTACTATGCTAATCTAGGCGCAAGAGTATATTCATTTGAACCAATAAAGAGTAATTTTGATTCAATACAAGAAAATTTAAAACTAAATCCAGACTTGTCAAAGAAAATTACTCCTATTAATGCGGCCATAGGTACGGATGGAAAAGCTAAATTTTATCTTAATCCTGAATCACCAGATATTGGAGCATCATTTGTATATAACAAATATGACTCATCTGCAATTACTACAACTGTAGATGGCTTTTCTTTAAAATCAGCTTTAGAAAAATTCAAAATTGAACATGTAGATTTATTAAAAATGGATTGTAAAGGATGTGAGTTTTTTTTAACTAAAGATGATTTAGTAAATATAGATAAAGTAAAAATTGAGTATCTTGCTAAATCCGAAAGTAAAAAATTAGAAAATTTAATAAATGTTCTTGAAACTGCAGGATTTGAAAATGTGATTTATAAAATTAATCCGGAACAAAATATTTCGAATAAAGTCCTAGGACATATTTATGGAGTAAAAAAATCATCTTAATCAAATTTTTTATTTTGATAATCATCATAAACACTTTAAACGATCTAAAGAAAATTAATTAATATGACATTCTTAGAATTTTCACTAAATCTTCCATGTAATTCAGATAAGTTATTTCAAAAAATTACAGATTTTGAGAGTTTTAATCAATATATTCCAAATCAATTAGAAAGTATAGAAGTTCAAAAAAAAGAGAATGGTAAAATATTCACAGTGGAAAAAATTAGATCAATTTCAATTTTGAAAAATAGTTTTGAGCAAACTAGTGTACACACAGTAAAAGAAAATGAATTAGATACTGAAATCATTTCAGGACCAGCAAAAGGTACCATTATAGAATCATTTTTTCAGAATATAGATTCAGGAACCGAAGTAACTGTTAAAATAAATCTAAAACTTGGTTTAAAATATAAATTATTTACACCAATAGTAAAAAAGGTGTACAAACAAATGCTGACGGGGGTTTTATATAGAATAAATCGTGAGATAAACGAATAGAAATGCAATCTGAAGATTTTTCAAACATGATAAATTGGGATAATTTGTTCAAGCAGTCAAGTGCTTTTAAAAATAGTGAACCATTTTCATTTGCTTTTATTGAGAATTTTTTTACTGATAAATTCTATAACAATCTTTTTGAAACATATCCCAAAATTGAAGATAATTGGGTGATATCTTCTGCAATGTCCAAATATCAACATTATAAAACATGGAATAATACTCACATAAACGAACCAGATAAACCAGGAAATGATCCATCTTTCAGTGAATATTTTAATAAATTAAAACGGTATGCAGAATCAGAAGAATTTGTCAGTAATTTTAGGAAATTTTCTGGTGTACCTGTATCAAAATCTAGAACAATTAATTTTGTGAGTTACAAAAAAGGTGGTTTTCAGTATCCTCATATTCATAATAGTAGTCCAAGTACATTAATCATAATGTTGTATTTTTCCAAAGGGTGGAATAAGGGTGATCCTGGAGGAACATATATGGCAACAGAGGAAGATGAATCAAAAATGATTTTTGAACCATACAATCTCAATAACTCAATTGCATTATTTCATGATGGGCCAATGGCAGCACATGGAGTTAGATACATAACAAAAGATGTTACCAGACAAGGAATGCAAATTATGTTAGAAGGATATGATGAAGAATCAAAACGTTGGGCATCAGATAATTAACTAAAAGATAATTAATTTATTAAAAAATATAATATATTTTAAACTATATTGAATTACAAAAATAATAAGTTATTAATCATCTGTAAGTGTTATATTTCTTAAAGAATTAAAAAGATTATTGATTCAATTAGAAGATCTAAAAAAAATAGACTCAAAAGGAATGTATAGAATTTATGACAAGTGGCCCAAAATTGCAAAAGAATGTTATTATTCAAATTTATCTGAAACAGATTTCAAAAAGTGTTCCCACATAGTATTTGCAGGAATGGGTGGTTCGGGGGCTATAGGAGATATTTTTTCTGCAATCCTATCTAAAACAAATACACATGTTACAATTGTAAAAGGATATCATCTACCCAAAACAGTAGATTCAGATTCACTAGTAATTATTACAAGTATATCAGGAAATACAGTAGAAACATTAGCAATGCTAGAAGATGCCAGAAAAATTGGAGCAAAAATTATTGCATTTTCAAATGGTGGAAAACTTAGTGAAATATGTTTAAAAAATAATATTGAACATAGAAACATACCAAAATATCACTCTCCAAGAGCATCTTTTACATCTGTTCTATATTCAATGTTGAGAGTTTTAAAACCCGTCATTCCAATTGAAGAATCAGATATTTTAGAATCAATTAAAAAAATGGAAGTAATTTCAAAAAAAATTAATTCAAGTAACATATCAATGAATAATCCAGCAATAGAAATTTCTGAATGGATGATAGATTCTCCAATAATTTATTTCCCTTGGGGACTTCAGTCGGTTGCAATTAGATATAAAAATTCTCTTCAAGAAAATGCCAAAATTCATGCAATGATAGAAAATGTCATAGAATCTTCTCATAATGGTATAGTTGGTTGGGATAGAAAAAATGATTTTCAACCAATATTAATTAGAGGTCAGGATGATTATCCAACAACCAAAGAAAGATGGAATATTTTAAAAGAATTTTTTAAATCTAAAAATATTGAATGCAAAGAGATTACGAGTGAGCATGGAAATATACTCACAAAAATTATTTGTATGATTTACCTACTTGATTATTCAAGCATATTTTTTGCAATAAAATTAAAAATAGATCCAAGTCCAGTAGAAGCGATAGATTTTATTAAAAAAAGACTAATTTAAAATAAAAAATAATTTAAGAACATATATCACATAAAGTAATTTAAAAAAATATGAAAATTTTAGTCACAGGAGGTGCAGGATTTATTGGAAAACACCTTGTAAATTATTTGTTAGATAAAGGTAATATAATTACAATTTTTGATAATTTCTCGAATTCTGAAGAACAATCTATTAATCATTTTATCAAAAAGGGTGTAAAAGTAGTTAATGGAGATATTAGAAAGTTTAAAGAAATTTTAAAAGAAACAGTAGATCAGGATATTTTAATTCATTTAGCAGCAAAAATATCAGTAAGTGAATCAATTCTCAATCCTTCTGAAACATTTGAAGTTAATGTTGATGGTACAAAAAATGTTCTTGAAGCATGTAAAAGAAGTAATATAAAAAAAGTAATCATAGCATCATCTGCAGCAATTTATGGTGAAAGTGTTCCTAAAATAAAATTAAAGGAAAACACAAAAACTAATCCAATTTCACCATATGGTAAAAGTAAATTAGTAATGGAACAAGAAATTAGAAAAAATAATATCGATTGTATAATTTTGAGATTTTTTAATATTTTTGGAATTGGTCAAACACCAGAATATGCAGGAGTAATTACAAAATTTATTGAAATGATTTCAACAAATAAACCACTCAAAATATTTGGAGATGGAATGCAAACAAGAGATTTTGTATCAATTAATAATGTAATTGAATCCATTTATGATGCGATAAAAAATGGAAAAAATGGAACTTATAATATTGCTAGTGGAAAAGCAATTACAATAAATGAACTTGCAGAATTTATGATATCATTATCAAAGAAGGATTTAGAGATATATCATATTTCTGAGAAACACGGAGATATACGATATAGTGAAGCAGATATTTCATTAGCAAAAAATGAAATTAAATATGTGCCAAAATTAGGATTGAATGAAATAAAGACTCTATTAAAATAAAATTAGTTATGAATTAAAAATAAGTGTTTTATAAGTAAATAATAAAATCGATAACAAGTATGATTGGATGTATAATACAAGCAAGAATGGGGTCATCTCGACTTCCAAAAAAAGTAATGAAAAAAATTGATAATGATCTTACAGTTTTAGACTATGTAATTGAACAATTAAAATCATCAAAAAATATTGAAAAAATTATTGTAGCAACAACCATCTTAAAAGAAGATAATATTATTTCTAATTATTTATGTTCACACAAATATGAAGTGTTTAGAGGATCATCAGACGATGTATTAGATAGATTTTATCAATGTGCAAAAAAATTTTCTATAAATACAATTGTTAGGATTACAGCAGATAATCCATTAATTGATCCAAAAATTATTGATATAGCAATAGATGAATATAAAAATAATAAATATGATTTGGTAACAAATACACTGAAAAGAACATTTCCATTTGGTACAGAAGTTGAAGTTTTTTCTTTTAGAATATTAGAAAAATCTTGGAAGAATGCAAAAAGATCTTCTGAAAGAGAACACGTTACGCCATTTGTTTTGGATAAGAAAAATGGTTTCAATGTAAAAAATTTTGAATACAAAGAAAATATTTCTCATTTAAGATATACTGTAGATAGAATAGAAGATCTTGAATTAGTGAAACAAATTATAAAAAATATCAACACAAGACCTATTTTATTAGAAAATATTCTTAATTTATATGAAAATAATTCTAAAATTTTTGAAATAAATAAAAATATAAAACATGATGGATATGAAATATCTTTGAAAAAAGATGAAGAGTCCCTTAAATCTAACAAAAAAGAGAAGACATTATGAATAAGAAAATTAAATTATTTGATCCTTTTATCGATAAATCAGAAGAAAAATCAATTATCAAAGTATTACAAAGTAAATTTTGGGCATCAGGTGGAGGAACCAATAATGTATATAAATTTGAAAATGAATTTTTGAAATATATCGATTCAAAAAGTTGTGTTGCAGTAAATAGCGGAACTGCTGCTCTAAATCTTGCATTATCTATGTATGATATAAAAAATAAAGAAGTAATTATTCCATCTTTATCTTTTATATCAACTGCTAATGCTGTAATTGAAAATGGAGGTATTCCCAAATTTGTAGATATAGATGAAAAAACATTATGTATGGATCCTGAAAAAATTTTAAAATTAATAACAAAAAAAACTAAAGTGATACTCCCAGTACATTTTGGTGGATTATCATCAAATTTAAAAAGTATATTAAAAATATCTAAGGAACATAAAATTTCCGTTGTAGAAGATGCCGCACATTCAGCTGGTGCATCACATCTAAATAAAAAAATTGGTAATCATGGTGAATTGGTATGTTTCAGTTTTCATCCTGTCAAAAATCTAGCAATGCCAACAGGAGGTTTAATATCAATTAATACAAAAAATCACAAAAAAATTGCAAAAATTCTAAAAGAAAAAAGATGGTGTGGGATTAGTAATAGAAAAGGAGATGATTATGATATTAAAAATATTGGATGGAATTATTATATGAATGAATTTTCAGCTGCTATCGGAATAGAACAATTAAAAAAATTAGATAAAACAAATTTACAAAGGAAAAAAAATGCTAAAAAATATTTTGAACAAATTTCATTAGAAGAAAAAATGCCATTTGATAAAGAATGTTCATATCATTTTTATTGGATTAGAGTAAAAAATAGGACAAAATTTAGAAAGAAATTATTGGAAAAAGGAATTCAAACGGGTATTCATTACAAACCTATTCATAAATTCAGTTTCTATAAATCAAAAATAAAATTACCAATAACTGAAAAAATTGGTCGTGAAATAGTCACATTACCAACACATCCAAATATTCAAAAAAAAGATTTAGAAAAAATTATAAAAATGGTTAATAAATTTTCTTAATTTTATAATTTCATTTATAAATTTGTTTTTTCAATAAGTCGAATTTGTGAAATTAAAATAGAAAGTTGAGTAATGTCTATCGAAGTTGAAGCATCTGGACCTTTAGAATTTTCAAGCTTAACATGTTTTTCAATAATAATTTCTTTAGACATCTTTTGTTTTTTTAGAGTAGCAAATAAAATTGATGCCGTAATACCCATCGTATGATCAGAAAACCCATCATACGTGATAGCTTTTTTCCAATTAATTTTATTAAATTCTAACGGATACTTAGATATACAATAACAAAAAGTAATTTTATTTTTTAAAAATATTTTTTGAATTTTTTTCTTATCTCCACCCATCCCCATACTTATTATCATAGATTTTTTTGTTTTAGCTTTATTTTCTAATGTTTCACGTGAAAAAGGATCTTTTAACAAACAGGTTCTAGATGCAATCTTATATCGTTGAACATCTAATGATTCCAAAAATTGTACTGCTTCGGGATAAAAAGCACTACACATAAATTCAATTCTCAAATTATCAGAGATTTTTTTAATTTTTTCAGCTTTCTTAAATGTTAATTCAGATTTTTGAATAGTAGCCCAATCTGGATGTGTTTCTGAATAAAGATCTTTTGCACGCCACATTTGAAATTTAACAGCATCTGCACCTGCCTTTTTACATTCTAAGATGATTTTTTTAGCTATATCTAAATTTCCTTCCCAGTTTGAACCAATTTCAGCTATAATAGTTGTTTTCATAGAATATCACTAGATATCAAAATTTAACTTTTTTAATGCATAAAAATTAATGCTTTTTGTTGAAAGAAAAAAATTTACGATTACGTACAATAGATGAATCAGATCTTCGTTTTTTATTTAAATTACTAAAAGAACGTGACCCTAAAGCAAATATTTCACATAAAAAAATGCCCACATTTTTGGAACATGAACAATTCGTTAAATCTAAACCATATAGTTATTGGTATGTAATTGAATCATCACAAACAAAAATTGGAACAATATATTTATCAAAAAATAATGAAATAGGGATTTTTTTGAAAAAAATACATCATGAAAAAGGAATTGGTTCAAAAGTATTAAAATTATTGATTACAAAACATCCCAGAAAACGATATTTAGCAAATATTAATCCAAATAATATTTTTTCAATAAAATTTTTTAAAAATAATAAATTTAAACTAATTCAACATACATATGAATTAGAAAAAAATTCCTAAGGTGAAAATTAATTTATCAGACCAGAATTTTTAATCATTATTTCTAATTCTTTATTTGAAATTTTTTCTGAGAATGCAGATGAATAATTATCAATATCAGTAAGTTTAGTTATTCCTGTATAATTTTCCTTCATCTCTTTACCATGAAATTTTGTATAATGTGGATTTGTTACAACATACATTCCATTATATTCCCAAGTATGTCTAATTTCATCTTCATTAATTAAAACTTCATGTAGTTTTTCACCAGGACGAATACCTATAACTTCTTGACCATGATTTCCAATTATATTTTGAAGTGAGTTTACTACATCCATAATATGATATGAACGCATTTTAGGTACAAAAATTTCTGAACCTTGACCATAAGTGGTTGCATTAAGAATGAAATCCAAAGCTTCATCCATAGTAATACTGAATCTAGTCATTTGTGGATCAGTAATTGTAACTTTTTGTTTTTCTTTTATTTGTTCAATAAAAATTGGGACAACAGAACCACTACTACCAAAAACATTCCCATAACGAAAAGCAATAAATTTTGTACGATGTTTAAGTGGGTTAATGTAGTTATTTGCCGTAACAAATAATTTTTCCATTAATAGTTTTGTAGCACCATATGTGTTTAATGGAGAAACAGCTTTATCAGTTCCAATTGCAATAGCTCTTTCTACATCAGCATGTAAACAAGCATCAATTACATTTTGAGAACCCATTACATTTGTTTTAATTGCTTCAAATGGATTATACTCTATTTTTGGTACATGTTTTAATGCTGCAGCATGAAAAACAATATCAATATCTTCAAATGCTCTATTTAGTCTCTCAAGGTCATTAATATCCCCCAATAGAAATCTCAAACGCTTGTCATGAAATTTATTTTCCATAAATACTTGTTTTTCTTCATTTCTACTAAAAATTCTAATTGTATCTACTTTTTCTTCTAAAAGACGTTTTGTTAATGCTTGACCTAATGAGCCTGTACCACCTGTAATCAGTATTTTCTTTCCTTCAAACATAGTTTATTGTTTTGAACTATTCTAAAAAACCTTACTTATCTTAATTATAATTAATATGATTTTAAAATTGATGCAAGATTTTTTGAAGCAGTTCCAGGATTGCTCATAAATTGATTAACAAAATTATCTGCATTCTTTTGAAGTAGATTTTGAAAGTCATCATCAAATAAAAATTTCTTTATTTTATTTTCTAAATCGTCATTATTTGTTACTGTGAAAACAGCATTATTTTTAATATGATCATATTCTGGAATTGTTTTATCAAAATAAACATTCATGGTTGGTTTTCCTAAAATCATAGATTCAAGAAGCATTGTAGGAGTAGCATGAATTTCAGGGGTTAGGACCATAACCATATCTGCAGTATTTATTATATCAATGACAGGTGCCCATAAATAAATAGGAATAGAAGTATCAAATTTTTTAATTAATAATTCTATTTCTTCATTATGTTGTAGTTGAATGGGATGTAATTTAACAATAATTTTGATACTATCAAATTTTTTAATTACTTCTAATGTTTTTTTTATTGTTTCAATAAATTGCAATTTTAGAGAGGTACTAGATTGTCCGTTAATATCATTAATAGGATTAGGAGCTAACAATAATGTTTTTTGAGAAATATTTTTGCTTTTTAATCTTGAAGAAAAATAATCATCATGTCTTGGACTTCCAGTAACAAAAATACGATTTGGATTAATATCATATTCATTAATTAACCATCTTTTCTTTGGTTCACCCCAAACTACAATTTTATCATTAAAAGAAGTATGTTCAGACAATACATCAAATCGTTTTGTTTCAGATATTCTTTCAATAAAACCATGTTCTAATAAAACAGTAGGAAATTTTTTCTTATTTACTTCAAGAAGAGTTTTTTCTGTTTCACCAGATTCATTTAGAGAAACAATACATTTGATATTAAGTTGATCAGTTATTTTTTTCATGCTCAAAATTAATGAAATATATGAAAATAATCTTTCAGAATATAGTTTCATCATAGTATCTTTCATTGAATCCCAAAATTCATAACCATAGATCTGAAAAATGTTACTTAAAATTTCAGAATTTTTCCACAAATTATCAATTTTTCTAGAATAATTATCAACCAATGATGGAATTTGTGCTTGCTCGTGTTTATTTAAAACATTATCAAGTTTCAAAATTTTACATTTTGATTTTTTTATTACTTCAATTGATTTTTTGCTCCAAATTGCTGATCT
>CAJQSE010000021.1 GCA_905612485.1 uncultured Candidatus Nitrosopumilus sp. | reverse complement strand
GAACAATCAGAATTAATATTACTTAGAGTTTTAAAAATTCTTAATGAAAATAATATAGATATTGAAGATTTATCTGCAGTACCTACAAATCTTGAGGATATATTTTTAAAAATGATGAGGGAAAATGCATCCAATAATTAGACTTGTTAATAGAAATCTAACGATTTCACTTAATCCTGGATTTTTAATTTGGCAAATCATTTTTCCTTTAATCTATATTTTTGTAGCAGGTTTTGCATATGGTCCATTAATTAATCAAGTTCCATTTGCTGGTAAGGAACTTGACTATCCCGCATTTTTAGCATCTGGTATGATTGGATTTAATATAATGAATAGTACATTGATTTCTGGAATTTTAATTTGGAACGATAGAAGACATGGAATGTTTGAACAAATTATGTCTGGTCCATTTACCAGAAGTCATTATATTCTTAGTAATATTTGCACTATAGGCATAATTGGACTAGTCAGTGCTTCCTTGATTGCCATAGTTGGTTATCCAGTAATTTTTCAATCTGCAGAATTTTCACTAGTAACAATCCCAATCATTATTTTTGGTGCAATTACAGGATCAGTATTATTTGGATCATTGGCATCAATAATTTCTACCAGATTACGCTCAAGTGAAGGATTTAATGTAATGATTAATACTGTTTTTCTTTTCTTTGCTTTTGTTAGTTCAGCATTTTATCCAGCTGATACTGCACCTGAGCCACTACGTACGGCATTTTATCTTAATCCATTGACATATCTTGTTGATATAATTAGAGCAGGTATTTTTGGAACTGTTACAGAATTTGTAATTTTAGAAATGATTATTCTTGCTGTACTTGCAACTGTTCTTTTTATTATTGCATCAAAGCTATTAACAAGATTAGATTTTTAAAAAATAAGATTATTTTTTAAACTTTTCATATATTTTATTAATTTTTTTAATCATGTCTAAATTTTCATACTCTATTAAATCTAAATTTGGTATTATACAATGTCCTCCTATAATACCTGGAAACATTTTAGGTCTATTTCCTAAATTTTCATGAATTTCATCTGCAAATTTCCACATTTCATCAAAATCAACATTTTCTTTTTCACAAATCATTTTAGTAATTTGAGCATAATTAATTAACCATCCATAATATGTTGTATCTACTAGTATTTTTGCAAGTTCTGCAGTTTTTGTTGTTGACATCCAATCTATTTTCTCAAATCTATTTTCTAAATTTATTTTTATTTTTGAATCTATTTCTATACCATCAAATGAAATAAATTTTGTATATTTTTTAATATCATTCAAAAATCTTCTGTGTACCCCCCGAACTGGTGAAAATAAAATTGGTATTGATGATTTTTCTTGTATAATTTTTGTGGTTCCTGGTTTTACAGTTGAATGTATTATAACCACTTGAATATTTTTTATTTTATCCATCCAATTTAATACAATATTTGTAAACTCTGTTAGTTCTCCTGGTAGGCATACATGAAGATATTCTGGATTTTTAATGACTTCATTTTCAGAATATTTTTTACATCTTGTATTATCTAAATCAATTCCAACACAATCAAATTTTCTATCTACAAGTAAATCAAATAATGTTTCACCCACTTCTCCCATTCCTAAGATAATATCTGTCATTATGCCTAAACTATGGAATATTGACTATATTATGTTCATGCTATAGTCATTATTAATTTTTAAATAAAGTAGCCCGGCCCAGACTCGAACTGGGGTCAAAGGCTTCAAAGGCCTCTATGCTTGACCGCTACACTACCGGGCTGCTAAATCGAGCATTGTTATTCCCTTAATGAACTTTTTAATTCAATTTAACTCTTAAAACTAATTTTTAATAATTTTCATTAGTTTTTCTATCGGATCTTCCATTTGCTTAACAATTGTTTTTGCTCTTTTTTGATTTTGGTTGTTATTTAATTCAAGAATTTTCTTAATATGGTTTGAAATTTTATTTGGATTTGTTTCTCTTTTTACCAGATATTTTTTTACTAAGAATTTTTCTACTATATTTGGAACTGCATTATATGATATTGTAGGAACTCCCATTAAAGCAGACTCTGCTGTCATAGTTC
>CAJQSE010000020.1 GCA_905612485.1 uncultured Candidatus Nitrosopumilus sp. | reverse complement strand
AGCTTTTCTTTTTGTAGCCATGCTAAAATCGATATTTTCATTGTTTTTCAGTGGTTAAACTAAAAAAATTTACACAATTTGATTACAATTATTGAAGTAATTTTATTGATGTAAATAATTTTTGATCGTAATTATCTTTTTTCTTGTATGTTTTCTCTATTTTTCTCTTATCCTGTTTTGATCGTCTACCTATTTTTGAAATTTTTACGTGTGTAATTATTTTTTTCTTCATATTTTTTTTGATCCATTTTTCTAAAATCCCGTGCCTCTTCTTTTGATTATTGTTAACACATCTTCATCTTGCATGATGTGGCTTAATCCTACTCTTTGACCTCCAAATTTTACACTTTTACCCCAAATCAATCCGTATCTAAATTCTCTTTTTAATCTTCTATGTAATTTATTACAAATATCCTCTACTGTATCTCCTTCTCTTGCGATGAATGGTTCTTTGAAATCTGTTTCTCCACCTTTAGGTCGCATGTATATTCTTATGAATTTTAATTTTCTATAAATTCTTTCTTTTAATTCTTCAATGTTGATATTTGCATTTGCTGAAACTTCAATAACATCTGATTTTATTTTTGTTTTTAATTCTGCTAGAAATTTTTTGTCTACTAGATCAATTTTATTTAAAATTGTAATTGCTTTTGAATAACTAATATTTCCTGCAATGTGATCTGCTATTTGCTCTGATGTGATATCTTCTCTAACGACAACTCTTGCACTAACTAATCCATAAAGATGTAAAATATCCTTAAGATGTTTTTCTGTAATTTTTGTAAGCTTTGTTTGTTGTGCAATTGCAATTCCTCCCATTGATGCTTTTTCAATTGTAATGTTTGGCGGTAATTGATTTAATCTAATACCTATATTTCCTAATTCATTAGTTAGTACATCTTCGTGATATGGCTGAAACACATCTAATATCAGTAAAACTAAATCTGCTGTTCTTGCAACTGATAAAATTCTTTTTCCTAATCCTTTACCTGATGATGCCCCTTTGATAATTCCTGGAAGATCTAAAACTTGAATTTTTGCACCTCGATAATCCATCATTCCTGGTACCACTGTTAATGTGGTAAATTGAAATGCACCTATTGTAGAATTTGCACTTGTCATTTTATTTAGCAATGTTGATTTTCCAACACTTGGTAATCCAATTAAAACAACTGTTGCATCTCCACTTCGCCTTACATCAAATCCATCCTGTTTCATTCCTGATTTTTTGGTAACTTCTGCTTCTTGTTCTCTTTTTAATTTTGCAATTTTTGCCTTTAGTAACCCTATGTGGTGCTCAGTTGCTTTGTTGATCTGAGTTTTTGCCATTTCATCTTGAATGGATTTAATTTTTTCAGGAATTCCCAATACTATTCATTTCTTGGATTATTCTTTTCCATTAAAACCGTAGCACTTTGTTATTTTTTGCTAGGTTTGACATGATTTTTGTTTTGTTTAATTTAACATGAATTATTTTTGATTGATGAAACTTGTTTCATTTTTTAATAGTGAATTTTTATCAATGTATGTGAAGAAATTTTTAATTTATTTGAGCGCTTTTGTAATTTTATCATTATATTTCATTTTAACTATCTTCATTTTACCCTCTGAATTCTTAATGACTGAACAATTAGTTCCCGAACCCTATTTTACAGCCATACTTTCTAAAACCAATATTGCTTTAGGTGATTCATTTCGTCTTGATATTGTTTCAATGAATAATGGTGATTATGCTGATATCCATATTGTTTCTGTAGCCTTTCCGGATTTAAGTAGAATTCATGATGTTGTAAAAATTACTACTTATGATTTTACACTATCTCCTTCTTACATCTATGTTGATGATGAAATTGGATCAAAATATAGTGGAGGTGTTGAAACAACTCTTGCACAATATCCTTCTATTGAAGCAATGAGTCGACCTCTAAACCCTGATGTTACAACTCATTTTGATCTTCTTATTACTCCTCAAGAATTGGGTATTTTCAATATTTATGTTAAATCCATTGGAATTCCCCATACAAGTGATCTTTCACATTACCCTTATTCTGGAATTTTGGATCATCAAAATGAATACGTTTCAGTTTATTCAGTAACTGTAAATCCCTAATATTTTGTAAATGATTATTGATACTATGACCATTTCAACTACAACACCATCTGAACCTTTTCTAAAAACTAAATCTGAAATCATTTTTCTAATTGGAAGTATTTTGACTAGTCTTGGAATTCTTTTAGTGACTGTTGGTGGAAGCTGGGATATTACAAATCATTTACTTAGTAAACCTGAAACTTTCTCCTCACCTCCTCATGCTTTAATGTATTCTGGAGTTGCTGTAACTTTAATCGGCGTGGTTTTATCTTTTGTTGGTTGGAAGAATTTACAAAAATTTAAGAATTCTTATTTTTTATCACTTAAAATTAAATTAATTGGTATTGGATTGCTTACTGGTGCTGGACCTTTTGATTTTATTTGGCATTCTTATTTTGGTTTAGATGGATTACTAAGCCCTCCTCATTTTACTTTGATTACTGGAATGTTATTATGCAGTGTTGGTGGGATGATTGGAATTTCTCGATACCTAAAATTCCATAATTCTAAACCTATTTCAAAATATTTGTTAATTTTAGCTGTGATCCCTGTATGGTTATCTGCTTCTGGAATAATTTCTTCCTTGTCTTTACCTTTTTCTAGTACTGATTTTTTTCAATTTAATCCTGAACCTACATTTGCTTTTATTGTTGCATCATTGGCATATCCTTTTTTGATTTCACTTTCACTCTTTTTGATTTTTAGATTATCAAATTATCAATTTGGACTCATGAGTATTTTGGGTGGTTTATTTTTACTAATTTATAGCTCTACGGCAATTGTTCCTAATTTTGCAATGTTTGATACTGTTCAATTTTATTCTCTTAACTTGATTCCATTTGTAATTGTAGATGTATTTCTTAAATTGAATCGATCTAAACTTTCTCTGTTTTTTACTGGTGGTTTGATAGGTTCTGTGTTCTATATGGTGTATTACCCATATGTGATGTACACCTATAATGAAATTTTACTAGGTAAATTGGTTTCTCCCAGTTTAATCTATTTTGTTTATTTTGAATTAATTCAAACTGTGTTACTATATACTCTAATCCCCTCCATCATGATGGGTATTCTAGCTGTAGTGATTTCTGCTAAACTTACAAAAAAAATTCTGATCAACTAATTATTATTTTTTACAGGGATGCAAGTACATTCAATCTTTATGCCTACATTGATCATGGTGTATATCTGAACATTTTGTATGTGTAACCATAAAATCTATTTTTAACGTTTTATTAAAATTTCTTGTAAATGTGGATATTCTTCTATCCAATATTTCTGATTTACACATTCCCATTCATATAATACAAATGGCTCATTGTCTAATTCCAAATTATTTTCATTTAATATTTGAATTTCATTTTTAATATTTTGAATTTCTGATTGCTGTTCTGATAGATATTTTAAACGATGTTCTACTTCTAAGACTCTTTCTTCTAATACAATTTCAAAATATGACTGAGGTCTTGCTTCCATACATGTGTATTCAATTATTTCATCATATTGTAATTGTAATTCATCTACTCTTTGCTTTACATCAAATTTGACAACTTCATTTTCTGTTATAATTTCTTTATTTTCTAATATTTTTTCTTCGTCATTTGTTGGATTTTCGGTTTCATCTATTTTATCGTCAAAAATTACTGCCAAAATAACTCCAATACAGCTAATTAAGGTCAATCCTAAGAGGGTATTTTTCTTCACTAGGAGTTTTAATCTATTTGGTAACTTAAGGCTTTTTTATATTTTAATTTAACAACCAACAGTTGCTAATGTTTTTTTGCATTCAAATGCCCAATCAAAATTTAATGGATCATCATTAATAACAAAATGTAATATGGTTCCTATTGCAATAAATGCAATTACAAATTTTATAATTTTATCCATAATGTTGTGAGAGAATTGGCAGTGATTAAGTTTTTTATTTGATTCTGGTTTTCTTCCATTTTTGTCTTTATATGTGCCTAAATTTACCCGTTATTTTGTATAATTCTTTTCTTAATTAAACACCCTTTTCATAACTTAACTAAGATTAAATCTTAAACTCAAATTTTGTAGTGTGATTTTGTAAGTAATCTTGAATTAGTTTAACAGTTTGACTATCTTTATTTTTACTCATTACAGCACTTCTTATTTTTTCAATATACTTGTCTAGTTTCTTGATTCTTTCTTCTGCAACATGATCAGGAATTAAAGATAAATTCTTTTGATAATCTAATCTGACTTTAACCATGTAAGCTCGATTTACTTCTTCATTGATATGTTCCAACACATCAATCGATTTTTGTCTTAATCTTTTGCCATCTTTCATCAATAAAGTAGAAAATTGATTTAGAGCATTTAATTCAGTTTTCTGATTGGCTTCAAATCTATCCATCATTATAATAAAATTATATTCACTTTGTGCCGTATCTTTTCTTCTATACATTACTTTATTTTTATTTGGATTAGTTTCAAGATGATCTATCTCCACTAATCTTTTGCAAGCTTGAATTATTGCAGATTTATCCCCGCCAACCTTTCTTGCAACATCCTTGGTTGTTCGCCAGTTGGAAGTATTTTTTAAGATTAAATCGTCGTATTTAGTCGTCAATATCAGTTTGTTTCCCAAAACCGTTAATTAAATGAGTTTGCTGGATATTATTTTTCATTAAACTAACAAATACTCTTGTAAATAATTCTGTTTTCCTCATATTTTGAATTAATTAATCAAGTGCGGCATTTTTATGATACCATTATTATTTAGTTAGAAAAATTAGATTTTATGAAAAAGAAAACTTTTGCAGTCGATATTGATGGAACTATTACTGAAAATGGAGGTGGTAGAATTCATTTGGATGCATTAGAGGCACTTCGAAGGTTAACTAACATGGGCCATGATGTGATCTATGTAACTGGCAGATCTTCTGTTGAAGCATATTTACTTTCAGTCTTTGGTGGAACTAGAAAAATTGCAGTTGGTGAAAATGGTGGTTGCATTGCTTTGGATGCTGATGATCATATTTTATTGGGAAATATTGATGAATGTAATACTGCCTTTGAATTAATTAAAAATAATGTTAAAGGTGTGCAAAAAAAACCTGTATTTCCTAGATTAACTGAAGTTGTTTTAGAACGAACTTTTGATATGGATGATGCACAAAAAATTCTTTCTCAAAATAATATCAATGTTAAATTATCTGATAGTCAATATGCCATTCATATTAATTCAAAAGGAATTGACAAAGGAACTGGATTTACAGAACTAATGAAAAAATTCAATATTTTAAAAGATGATGTCATTGCAATTGGAGATAGTGCCACTGATGTTCCTTTGTTTAAAGTTGCAAAAACCAGTGTTGCTTTGGGTAATGCCTCTGACGCAGTAAGATCTGAGGCTACTATGACTGTATCTGGATGTAGTGGTGATGGGGTTCTTGAAGCATTAGATAAATTAGCACCTAAATTATCTGAGATATAGTATGACATTTCAATCTATAATTGAGGAAATTGAAAATAATCTTAAAAAAATACTTGATGATCTTTCCATTTCTAATGTAAATTTTTCTGTTGAAGTTGCAAAACCTGGATTTGGTGATGCCAGTTCTAACATTGCATTTTTACTTGCAAAAGAACTTAAAAAAAGTCCCAAAGAAATTACTCAAATATTAACTAAAAAATATTCTCAGTGTACTAGTACACTTGTTTTAAAAACTGAAGCACATCCATCTGGTTATCTTAACTTTTTTGCTGATTGGACAAAATTAAGTAAATTAATTCTAACTGAATCATATCTTGACACATTTGGGGATGTTGATATTGGAAATAATTCAAACATTATAGTAGAACATACAAGTGTAAATCCTAACAAAGCATTACACATTGGTCATATTAGAAATATTGTAGTTGGTGACACTGTTTCTAGAATTTTAAGTAAGGCAAATTACAAAGTTAATGTTCTTAATTATATTGATGATTCTGGTTTACAGGTAGCAGATATTATTGTAGGATTCAAACATTTTGGATTTGATGAAGAACCTCCAAATGGAAAAAAGTTTGATCATTATTGTGGTGATGATGTTTATGTCAAAACTACTCAAAAATATGAACTTGATTCTTCTCTTGAAGAAATTAGAAAAAATACTTTGAAAGAACTTGAAGATGGTAATTCTGAAACTGCGGCATTTGGGGATCTCATTACTCGAAAAGTTCTAGCAGGTCAATTACAAACATGTTGGAATCTCAATGTCTCCTATGATTGTCTTAATTTTGAATCTCAAATTATTCGCTCAGGATTATGGTCAAAAATATTTGAAAAACTCAAAGAAATGGGTCTCATAGAGTTTGAGAATGAGGGCAAAAATGCTCAATGTTGGGTTATTCGTGGAAATGGTAAGGATGAGGACAAGGTAATTGTTAGAAGTAATGGCACTGCTACCTACATTGCCAAGGATATTCCATACGCTGCATGGAAATTAGGCTTGTTAGATGACCCATTTTACTATCAAAAATATGATGCTACTCAACCTAATTCTAAAACTCTGTGGCAGACATCTTTGAATGATGATAACACTACTGCACAAAATTTTACTGCTCAGAAAGTTATCACTGTAATTGATTCACGTCAAGAAAGATTACAAAAAATTATTACCGTACTAATGGAAAAATTCAATTCAATTCCTGATAGTTATGTTCATCTTGGATATGAGTCTGTGACATTAAGTTCTGATACTGCAAAAACTCTTGGATTGGATACTGATGGAAAACAAGCTCAGATGTCTGGTAGAAAAGGATTGTATGTTAGTGCTGATTCTGTATGTGAACTTTTAAGACAAAAAATTATTGAAGAAACTAAAAAGCGACATCCTGAAATGGTTAATTCAGAAATTGAAAAAATTGCTCAATCTGTTTCAATTGGAACTTTACGTTATGAGATGATTAAACAAGATTTAGATAAAATAATTACATTTGATTTGGCAAAATCTCTTAGTTTAGAAGGTGATACTGCTCCATACATACAGTATGCATATGCTAGAGCATCAAGAATTTTAGAAAAATCTGGAATTAAACCCACCACTGATGTTGATTTTTCATTACTCCAAGAAAAATCTGAACTTGATTTAGTTAAAACAATTGGTCTTTTTAATTTACAAGTTCGTGATGCTGCAAATAATTTTGCTCCTAAAGTAATCGCTAGGTACTGTCATGATTTGGCAGTAGCATTTAATTCATTTTATGAACATGTGAAAGTTTTAGATTCTGACAATGATGCTTTGAAATCCTCTCGTGTGTGTTTGGTAAATTCTTTTAATTTAACTTTAGAAAAAGCCCTTGATCTACTTGGAATTGATTCTCCTACTAGGATGTAGTTTTTAGAAATTCTAAATTAAATTATTTTAAAAAGAATGTCAGTGGCAACCGAAGTCACCACTGGAGAATTTTATGATTAGCAACCAAAGTCACTTTACATACAATTCCCGGGCGTGCAAACCTGATTCTTGACTTTACTAGTTTTAGAAATAGGTTGGTATTTCATTAATTGTATAATTTTGTGCCTAAAATTATCTAATATTTTTGTAAATTATAGAAATTGAGTCAAACAAAATTACTAATATGATTTAGTCACGGTTTTTAGTTGTAATCCTCACGAGTTTTAAACTCGAGATTAAATTATTTCTGATAATATTGGAAGGAAGTTGTTTGAGTTGTTACTATTACAGGAATGTTACTTGTGATCATTGTGAATTATCATTACCTCAAGAAAATAAAATTGCATTTTCTAGAACTAAGAGATTGAAAAATGGTTTTTGGTGTGTGGCTTGTACTCTTGATGAACATCTGATTATAGATAAACAGGTCATGAATTTTCTAAATAAAAAAATAGAGTTAATTTCTTAAATGGAAAATTATTCTATAATCCCATTTCTGATTTAACTTGAGTACACCAATTTTTGACGCGTTCTTCAGTAAGTTCGCTTTCACTATCCTCATCTACTGGAAGACCACAGAATTTTTCACCATTTTCTGGTTCCGTGATTTCGTTGAGATGCGGAATTAAACATCTTGAAGAAACAAAGTTGTATCCATCAAGTGGTACATATCCAATCATTTTTGCTCCTGCTTTTTCAAAGAATCTATGTAGTTCCTCCATAGCATCGACAAAATCTTCGCCATATCCTACAGCATCCCCTAGACCAAATATTGCGACAGGTTTACCCTTGAGGTCTAATTCACCAATTTTTTCTAAGAGGTCATCCCAAACAGTTCCAGATCTTAGTTCTAAAGCTCCAGTATTCCAAGTAGGAATACCGCATATTAGACCATTAAGATTTGGAAAATGTTCTAAATCCCCTTCAGCAACATCAATAGCATCTGTTATTGAATCCCCGAATTCTTCTTTTATGATCCCACAAACGATTTCTGTTTTACCAGTTTGTGTACCGAAATAAAGTCCGATTCCTGCTGTTGGTGCGTCAGTTGGTTTTACATCATGTTGACCATTATCGTCATGTGCGTGTGGACCAGCCATAATGTATGTTAATTATGATTCTATTTAATTGGATGGGTCATTATAAAGACTAATTTCAAATCCCCAGAAGAAAAAACATCAGAAATACGTCAGAGAGATTATTTCTGATAACTAAACCATTCCCAGGCGTGTAAACCTAATTCTTGACTTTACTAGTTTTAGAAATAGTTTGGTATTTCATTAATTGTATAATTTTGTGCCTAAATTTTGGTCATATTTTTGAAAATTATACATACTAGCAAAAACTTGGATCAGATCTTATGAAAATTGGAAAGAGTCGTATTCATTTATTCATCTTATTGTTTGCCGTATCCTTCCTACTTGTTCATTTTCCGTCTGAGGCGTTTGCTGAGGAAAATACTGTAATTGCAATCATCTCTGTAGGGGATCAACCTCGTGGTATAGCGTTTGATTCAGAAAATAATAGAATGTATGTTGCAAATCGATCAGATGATACAGTTTCAGTGATTAATACTGCAACCAATGGTGTTG
>CAJQSE010000019.1 GCA_905612485.1 uncultured Candidatus Nitrosopumilus sp. | reverse complement strand
GCAAAGAAAACTAGACGTTAAATTTTTTCTATGAATTAATACTGGCTTTAATTTTTAATTTATTGTGAATAAACGAGGACCTATAATTGCATTTGTTGGTTTTACCATGATTTTTGTTTCTTTGATTGTTGCTATTTCTGTAGTCCCTTCTGATATTTCAGAATCTGATACATTTTTGATATCTTCACTTTTTGAAGGAATGTTTGATAATGTTTCTGAACCCTTTCAAATCATGCCTGGAAATATAGTTTATACTTCTTACAGTACTTCCTTATCTGATGTTCCTTTATTGTGGGGAATACAAATAATTAATTATCAATATCCCGATAAATTGTCCATAAACGTTTCAAATATTTTTGATGATTCTTATGGTGAATTTATTCAAGATGATTCTATATTATTTAATACGCTTTTAATTGAACAATCTGATACAATAAATTTTCAAATTGAAAACATTGGTACTAGAACTGTTGATGTAATTGTTATGTTTTCTGAGGATCCTGAAAATTCCAATGGCATCTCAAATACTAATTCCCCTATGATGGATATGGTTTTACCTCTAATGATTTCTGGATTTGTAATTATTCTTGGAATTATACTTGTGATAATTAGCGTAATTATAATGATATTTGATTTAAAAAATAAATTAGATAATGAAAGAAATTATTAAGGATTCACAGTCATCTTACCAAATTTTCCTTTGGTTAGAGATACTTCACCTTTGAACTCGTTAGTGTATCCATTTTCTATGACGACTTTATCTCCGACATTAACTGCTTTGATATCGTCACCCCACAATGTGAGTTTCATTTGGTTTTCTTCAGTTCCATCACCGTTAGATATTGTTGCATCGCAGACATCAACTGTTCCTCCAGTTTTGAGATTTACAGTTCTTGGTTCTCCTTTGCCAATAACTTCAGCTTCAACGTTAACACCACTTCGCATTTTTTTTGCGTCTGAAATTGGTATTGATTCTGACATGTGAATTTCAACAACACTTGCGATTATAAGCTTTGTTAAAAAAATTCTAAAAATATAGATCAATAACGCTAATAGCAATTGAAAAATATTGGCATAATCTAGTATCGTTGCAGAGGTATCGAAGCCCGGTCAACCGAGAGGGACTCAAGATCTATAATATAGGAAATCCCTTCTCTTAGGAGTTCGTGGGTTCAAATCCCACCCTCTGCACTATTATCTTACTGAAAATACTAAATTCTCAAAATTATGCAACTATATTTTTTACTTTAGTGATTGAGTGATTTGAAATATTTTTGTGCATTTCTGCCAAATCATCATCTTTGAAAGATAGATTACATCTAAAACACTTCCAAATTAACTCCGACATGCCTTATATACCCACAAATTGCTTATAAAGATATTGTACGATTGATACTATTTGTTACAAAACATGATCATTGTTTGTAAAAACATGTAATTTTTTGATTATTTTAAAAAATTTATCATATTATCTTCTGACTAAATATGGATCCAAGGGTTTAGAAATAAAATATTAGTAGAATTATTGAAGATAATTGGATATTTTTGAACTATTTGGAGAATTTTCGTATTTTGGAATTTTTCTTGTATTAATTGGAATAAATGCATCTCCAATTTTGATGCCACCTAGTTGGATAGTTTTAACATCATTTTATCTTCTTGACCCTACTTTGAATATTGTACTTCTTGCTGTAGTTGGTGCAACGGGAGCTACTCTTGGTAGATTTTTTCTAAAAAGAATTAGTGGATTATTTCGAAAGTTTGTTGGGGAAGAACAAAAATCTAATCTGGATATGATTGGAAATTATCTGAATAAGAAAAAATATGGGTATCTAATTACATCTTTTTTGTTTGGAGCAACACCTCTTCCAAGTAATATTTTATTTATTACGTATGGTCTAATGCGTGCAAAGAGTGCTAGTATCTATGTTGGATTTTGGATTGGTAGAACTATTTCTTATATTATAATGATATATTTTGGTAATGCAGTTTTAACTCCATTTTTAGAAATATTTGAAGATCGTCTTACTGGAATTTTATTAATTGACGGTATTGGTATTGGCTTAATTGTTTTATTTGCATGTATTAATTGGACAGTGTTACTCACTCAAAGAAAAATTAAATTTGTTAAACCAAAAATATGGAGATTCTAAATGAACGTTCTTGATTCTATAAAAAATGAAATAATTAAAATAATGGATAATGATCCTGCTCATGATTTTGAACATATTATGAGAGTCTACAATAATGCTCAAAAAATTGCAAAAAAAGAAAAAGCAAATCAAAAATTAGTTCTTAGTGCTGCGTTATTACATGATATAGTTTCATACTCTAAATCAAGTAAACGTTCTAAATTTTCTTCTATAGACAGTGCAAAAAAATCAAAATTAATTTTAAAAAAATATGATTTTACTGCTGAAGAAATTACAATTATTTTTGATGCTATTGCAGATCATAGTTTTTCTCAAAATAAAATCCCTCAAACTCTTGAAGGAAAAATATTACAAGATGCAGATAGACTTGATGCATTAGGTGCTATAGGAATTGCGAGAGTTTTTGCTACTAGTGGTTCTCTCAATAGATCCTTTTACAACATTGATGATCCTTTTTGTAATAAAAGAAATCCTAATGATAATCTTTGGGCCGTTGATCATTTTTTTAATAAATTACTGAAACTAGAATCAATGATGAATACAAAATCTGGTAAAATTGAAGCTAAAAAAAGAACTAAGGTGTTAAAGGAATTTTTAAAACAACTAAAAAATGAGGTTTAACCATAATCTACATATCTATCATATCTAGTTTCAATTTCATTATTTTCACCTGAGATTATCTTCTCATATTCTTGTTTTTTTCTCAATTCTATATATTTACAAATTTCAGCGTAATCTTCATTTTTTGGATATGATTCAAAAACTGGTTCAACCATTTTTAGATATTCTAATGTTTTTTCTCTAAATTCTTCTCTTGTCGGTTTTCTAATTCCTTCCATTCTAAACCCTACTGTAGCCCAACTTGCACCAACAACATGTGGCAATAAGTCAAATGCTCTTTGTATTTCAAATCGTTCATCGTTTCTCATAATTCTTGAAGAAATCTTGAGGCTGATTTTGCAAAATATGTGACTATCATGTCTGCTCCTGCTCTTTTAATTGAATAGAGAATTTCTAATGTAATGTCTTTTTCATTTACATATCCTAATTGAGATGCAGCTTTTACTAATGCATATTCTCCAGAAACACTATATGCTGATACTGGAATATTATATTTTCTCCTAGTTTCTGCAATTAAATCCAAATATGATAATGCTGGTTTTATCATTACGATATCTACTCCTTCATTGATGTCTGTTTCTACTTCCATCATTGATTCTCTTGCATTTGTAAATGGAACTTGGTATGTTTTTCTATCTCCAAATTTTGGTGCACATTCTGCAGCATCTCTAAATGGCGAATAAAAATTTGAACGATGTTTTGCTGAATGTGACATTATTGAGACATCTGTGAACCCTTCATCATCTAGAGCTTTTCTTATTGCTGCAACTTGACCATCCATCATTGCTGATGGTGATACTGTGTCCACACCTGCTTTAGCTTGACTAACAGCAATTTTTGCAAGTGTATCTAAACTTGTATCATTATCAATTTTATCACCTTGAATAATTCCACAATGACCTGTAGATGTAAATTGACACAAACAAACATCTGCCATAATTACAATTTTATCTCCAAACTTTTTTCGAATTTGCGTAATTGCTTTTTGAACTATACCGTTATCATCAAAAGAGGAACTTCCTGCTTCATCTTTTTGTGTTGGAATTCCAAATAACATGATTGCAGGAATCCCTAAATCTATGATTGTTTTGATTTCACCATTTACATCTTCTAATGGCAATTTTTCAATTTCTGACATTGATTCAATTTTAATTCTTGTTTTTAGATCCTCTTGAACAAATACTGGACAAATGAAATCTTTGGATGTTAATGTGGTTTCTTGAACTAATTCTCTCATTTTTTCTGATATTCGTAATCTTCTAAGACGTTTAGTGGGAAATGACATGTTTAAAATTAATTCTGGCTAAAATATAATCCTAGTCAACCTGATTCTGTTTTTTATAGTCAAATAGCTTACTGGCCAACTCTATTACATCTGGTTGACCTTGTTCTGATGCTTTTCTGATATTATTCATTGGAGTTGACACGATACTCTCTACCACTGCTTTTGTTAATTCTTCAATAATTTTGATTTTCTTTTCATCTTTTTCATTGAGCATTTGTAATGCTTTATTCAATTCTTTTTCTCTGAGATTCTCTATACTTTTGAATACGTCCGTTACCAGTGGTTCTGCATCTAATCTTTTCATTGAGGCTTCTAATACTGATACTTCTTCTCTAATTATATTTTCAATGGTTTTTACCTTGTTTAATCTAGCATTCATGTTTTTTTCCACCATTTCTGCAATTTGATCTAAATTCATTAATTTGACTCCTCTAATTGTTGCAACTTTTTCATCCACTGTTCTTGGATTTGATAAATCCAGTATCATCATTCCCTTGTTTTTATCTTTCATGGCATCTGCAATTCTTTCTTGCGTGACGAGAAAATATGGTGCAGTTGTTGCAACAAATATTACATCATACTTGTTAAATCCTGGAAGAACTTCTTCAAATTTAATTGGATTTCCTCCCATTGTTTCACAAAATGTTTCTGATCTTCCAATGGTTCTACTTGTAACATTAAATGTATATCCTCTTCTTTGTAATGATTTTGCAACAAGAGTTGATACTTCTCCTGTTCCAATCAAAAGAATTTGTTTTGTTTTTAATTCATCGATATTTTCTTCTGCAAGTTTTACTGCCATTGATCCTACTGATATGCCGCCTTTACCAATTCCACTAGAATTTCTAATTCTTGTACCCATTCTGATTGCTTTATCAAATAGAGTATTGAGATGTTGGCCTGATGCCTTTGATTTTCTAGCTGATGTTATTGAATTTTTTATTTGACCTAAAATTTGTTCTTCGCCTAATACCATTGAATCTAAGCCTGATGTTAGTTTCAACAGGTGATACATGGCCTCTTGATTTTCTACAAATTCAATATTTTCTTCAAATATTTCTTCATCTAATCCTGTAATCCTTGCCCATGTTTTTTTAATTTTATCTGAATTATCTGTTTTTGATTTTCCAAATAATTCAATTCTATTACAAGTTTGAATTATTACACATTCATCTAATTCTGAATGTTTTTTAAATTGTTGATATGCGTTTTCCGTATCTCTGATAGTGAACTTTTCTAAAATATGGATTGGTGAGTTACGAAAAGTTACACGTGCATTTATGATTTTTTGATTCATTTCCATTTTTTTAGTATCTCTATGGCTCGCTTTTCAGCTTTTTTTATCTGACCGTCTTTTATTAACTGATCAATATGATTGTCAGTCATGATGCTGTGTAGACATTCTTTTCGTTCAGATTGGATAGGGATTATCTCTTTAGCTAGTTTTCGTGATATTTTTTGAATTTTAATTTGAGCAATATCTTCTTTTGAAATAATTTTTTTTAGTACAATTTCAACTTTTGATTTAATTTTTTTTGACATTACTGGACTTCTACCTCCGGTGAAAATTGCAATTTGAATCATTTTTTCAAAATCAATAATTGCGGCATTTGAAAAATCACTATATTCAGGATTATCTGAACTATATGCTATTATTTTCTTCTTCTTTGCATGATTAATTATTTTTTGATTAATTTTTTTATCATTTGTAGTTGTAATTATTAAATCTGGGTTTAATTCTAAAATAAATTTTATATTTTCAATTTTTTGTTTTTTGAATTTAATTTTTTTTGTTTTTACTAATTTTGAAATCTGTGTATTTACAGAATCACTGATAACTATGATTTCACATTTTTCATTTAGTATTGATTTTATTCTTTTTTCAGCCTCATTTCCTCCCCCAACAACAATGATTTTTTTACCTTCGAGATTTAGATTTATTATCATCGATCCAAGACACCCCCGTTTCTATTTATGTATTAAAAATTATTGTATGAAATACTAGCTACATTTTTAATTGAATCTCCGATTAATTCACTTATTGTCTTCTTTAGGTGAATCTGATAAGGAACTTCTAAATGAAATTCAATGGACGTTTCCATTAGTTACTAGACCCTTTGATGCTATTGCAAAAAAATTTGATACTACTCCTGAAATTATCAAAGAAAATTTAATAAATCTTAAAGAAATTGGTGTCTTAAGACAATTGAGTGCAATTTTTGATACCCGAAAACTTGGTTACACTAGTTCATTGGTTGCAATGGAAATTGAACATGATGAATTGGATCATGTAGCTAGTCAAATTAATCGTCATCCTGGCGTCAGTCATAACTATGAACGAGATCATGAGTTTAATCTCTGGTTCACTTTAGCTGTACCTCCTGGTGCTGATCTAAATGATGAACTTGAAAAATTTAATGTTCTAAAAGGAATTAAAAAAGTTAGAATGCTTCCAACTTTACAATTATTCAAAATAGGTGTAAAACTTGACTTGGTAGATGATAAGAAACATGACATTGCACCAACTGAAGAAAAAAAAGAAATTAAAAATATTGAATTTAAACCTACAGAACAAGACAAAGATTTTATCCGTGAATTACAAAAAGATATGGAAATTATTGATGAACCATTTGTAAAGGCTGCAAAAAATCTTGGCATTACTGAAGATGAAGTATTTGCAAAAATGAAACACTATGAGGATGTAGGTGTCATGCGAAGATTTGCAGCTATTTTGAGACATAGACAAGTTGGATTCACTGCAAATGGTATGATTGTCTGGAAAGTTCCTAAAGATAGAATTACTTCTGTTGGCGAAACATTAGGATCATTTCCTCAAGTTAGTCATTGTTATGAGCGCCCTACCTATGATGATTGGCCATATAATGTATTTTCAATGATTCATTGTAAAACACATGATGAAGCATATGATGTAGCTAAAACTATCCAAAACCAAATTAATGTTGATGAATACAAAATTCTTTTCAGTTCTCGTGAATTTAAAAAAACTCGAGTTGAATATTTTGTTGAAAATTCATTTAGTTTAGAAGATACTACTGCTTAAATTTCATTTTTATCGTGTCCTACAACATGAATATTGCAAAAATATTGATCATTCATGTTACAATAGTATAATGAATCTTTTCCACATTCTTTACATGGTGGTTTTTCATCCTCTAATGATAATTTTGTATGATAAATTTTACTTCTACTTGTAACACTTGAATTTTTATAAATTCTAGTTAAATTTGAATAATATTTTAATTCTTCTGGATTTAGGATTTGATCGTTTTTAATTTTTTTAATTATTAATTGCCATTTTTTATATTTGCCAATTTTGGCAAGTTTCATTCTTTCAATGATTTCTATAGTTTTTTCTGAATTTATTGGAGCATCCATTTACAAATTAATTTGTTTGTGGCGTTGCTTTTAATTCATAAGGTGGCCATGTATTGTAAATGTCTTCAATTTCTTTCATATCTGATGCTGAAATATATCCTCCTTTAGTCATTTCAACATAGTTTACAATTTCTTCTTCACTAATTACTGTGGGAAATACAGACGCAAATCCTTTTTTTGACATGATAAATTTCATTGATAATTCTGTAATGGTTAAACCTGTTCTTTTTGCAATTGGTTTGAGCACTTCCACTTTTGCTAATGATGCTTTAATCCATTCTCCTTTTCTTACTGATCTATGATCTTTTTCATCAATTTTTGTTTCAGCGTTAACTTTTCCTGTTAGTATTCCTGATGCTTCTGGAACTCTAACAAGAATTCCTACATTTTCTTCTTCTGCTTTCTTCATTAATTCATTGCCTGGTGATTGTTCTAAAATATTGTATACTGTTTGAACTGCACTTACATTTGGTCTTTCCATTGCTTCCATGCCTTCTTGTGTCCATCCAATTGCAGGACCTAAAGCTACTTGATATGTGCTAATTGATTTATCTGCAACAAAACTATCCAGTACGTCAAAAATTGAATTATCTCTAATGTGATTTAATTTTGGATTGTGTAATCCATACATGTCTAGATGATCTGTTTGTAATCTTTTCAAACTATCTCTTAATGCTTTTCGAGTAAAATCTTCATCAAACTTTTGCGGTAATTCTTTGTGTCCTATTTGGTCTACTTCTGAGAAATCATAACCGTATTTTGTAGATAGGACTACTTCATCTCTCATATCTTTAAAAACTTCACCAATGAGTCTCTCACTTTTCCCTTTTCCATACATGTCACCCGTCTCAAAAAAGTTAATTCCTAAATCATATGCTTTTTTAAGCATTCTTTTTGCTTCATCTTCTTCAATTTTTTTGCCCCACCAATCTAATGCAATCGACCAAGCACCGAATCCTAATTCTGATACTTTGATGTCTGTTTTTCCTAGGTTATTATAATTCAATTTTTATCTCCTTCTAATTTTGTCATTTACATTTTATTTATTGAAATTTCATCATTTATGTTTATCCAAGATTTGCATCAATAAAATCTTGTTTTAGATGTTTATCCTAAACTTGTAATTAATGGAATAATATCTTTTTTCACACATACAATCATTGGAATATCATTTTCTACATATGTTGAAACTTGAGTTTCTCTTAAATCCATTATTAGATTTTGGAAATCTCTGATATCATCTACTTCAAATGCTAGCATGAAATCTTCATCATGAATTCCAAATGAATATGTGGTATTGAGTACTATTTGGGGGTATTTTTTACTAACTGCTATATGCTCATCCATAATTTCCTGACGTTTCTCTTTTGGTAGAAGATACCATTCTCTCGTTTTTGTAAATGGATAAACTATAACATGTTTTTTGGGATTGTCACCTGTAATGAAACCTAAAGTTTTTTGGTCTTGTACATACAATGATGGTCTTGTACATGACAAATATGTTCTTGATGGGATGATATATTTTCCAAATACTGTTTTGTATAATTTTTCAATAACTGCTTGAATTTCTTCAACTGTAGGTGCTGCAAACCAAAATAAAAAGTCTGCATCATCTCTTAATCCTAAATTTGAATATGTTCTAAACATTATTTCTGAATTTTTGATAATATTTTCTACTTCCTTTGCAGATTCTTCTTTTGCTAAATCTGCCATCCATCTCCATTTTGGATCAACCTTAAAAAATGAAAAATTAAAAAAATATTGTTTGTTATCTTCTGACATAATTTTTAATTTTTGAAACCCTATTTAAACAAAAAACATATTCTATACTATAATACTTGTATTTTTTTTAACTTATTATGCTGCTTTTTCTAAAGCCCATTCATAACCTTCGGCTTCTAATTTATCTGCAAGAGATGCATCTCCAGTTTGTAGAACTTTGCCTTGTGCAAATACATGTACATAATCTAATTTGTCTAAGAATTTTAAAATTCTAGCATAGTGAGTAATTATAATTACTGTTGCATCTTTAGTTGAAACATTACTGATTGCTTTAGCTACTGATTGAACTGCATCAATATCTAATCCTGAATCTGGTTCATCTAAAATTGAAATTTTAGGTTTTAAAACTGCCATTTGTAATACTTCTGCACGTTTTTTCTCTCCTCCTGAAAATCCTTCATTTAGATATCTTGAAAGGAATTCTTCCCTTAATCCAACTTTTGCTATATTTTCTTTAAGATATTTTTGAAATTCTCTTACAGTGATGAAAACTTCTCTATCATCCCCATCCATTGCTTTACTTAGAGAGTTGTATGCTGTTCTTAGAAAGTGAGAGAATCCTACTCCTGAAACTTCAGTTGGATATTGAAATGCTAAGAATAATCCTTTTTTTGCTCTTTGATCTGCAGTTAATCCTAAAATACTTTCACCATCCAGTAGAATATCTCCTTTAGTGACTTGATACTTTGGGTGTGCAAGTAATGTGTATGCTAACGTACTTTTTCCTGAACCGTTTGGTCCCATAATGGCATGTACTTCTCCTGGATTTGTCTTCAGATTAACTCCTTTGAGAATCTCTTTATCTCCTATTGATACATGTAGATCTTTAATTTCTAACACTGCCATATTCCAAACAAATTTAATTCTCTATATAATACCGACGAAATTTAGCTAATCCTAATTGGTAATTTTAATCATAAAATGAAAAGGGGGGGGGGATTATTTGGCCAGAGATGGTCTCAAAGTAATTTTGAGTTTATGACTTGTTAGAATCTCTTTACATCTATTTCTGATAGTGACTTCTGTAACTCCTGCAATACTTGAAACATCTCTTTGTAAGACGTTTTGTCCAAGTAATACTGATGAAACATACAGATATGCTGCAGCAATTCCATTTGGAGATTTTCCATCTGAAATACTACTGTTTTTTGTTTTCTCAGCAATTTCTAAGGCTAGTCTTTCTACTCTAACCTCTGTTTGTGTCATATTTGCTATCTTTGAGATGTATTTGTCCATAGTTAGTACTGGAGCTTTAATTGAGCCCATTTCCATTACCATGGTTCTATAGTATTTTGCTGCAAGTTTTGTTTTTGATTTAACATCTTTTGCTGGAACAATTCCTCGGCAAATTTCTTCTAATGATCTTACCACGTCACATTGTTTGCATGCCATGTAGATTGTTGCTGCTGTAATACAAGCTACTGATTTTCCTTTTACTTCTATGTGTCCGTCTAAATTTCTATAAATCATTGAAGTAGTTTCTAACACATTTTTTGAAAGATTAAGTGATTCACATGTTTCGCCCATCTTTGCTAAAACATTTGCAAGTCGTCTTTCTTTTGGTGTTGATATTCTTACTCTTTGTTGCCATTTTCTGAGATGATTCATTTGGTTTGCAACTTCATGGTTGATTTTTTTTCCACTGAAGTCTTTTGCACTAATTGAAATCTCAGTTGTTATTCCCAAATCATGTTGAGAATAGGTTGTTTGTCCTGTTGCTCTTGCAAGCTTCATTTTATCTTCGAGATTCGAACTTATTGTTTCTGGACCACTATCTGCAATCTGGTCATCGACAACTACTCCACAACCAGAACAGATTATTTCACCATTCTGCATGTCATCAACTAACGATGATCTACATTCAGGACAGCTTTGGGTTTGTAATATGTTCATTTTTTATTTCTCCTAAATTTTTTTGGTTTAGTTGCAGGGGATTGTTCAAACATGAAAACACGCTTTCCAATAAATTTATTGATGCTATTTGTTAAGGGCGTTGCTGATGCAAACGGCCTTTTTATTGGACCAATCATTTCCATTACTTTTGCAACTCTAGTTCCTTTGTTGTCACAGAGTATCTGTCCCTCAACTACTTCTTTTGATAGCTGAATGATTACCCTGCCACTTCCGGCTAGGTGCATTATTTCGCCTACCTCCTGCAATTAACAATAGTAGAAATGATTACACTATCATAGACTCCTGTCAACTTTACTTTAGCTAAGAGCTAGAATAGATTTTACTTTGTTTGTTTGGCTCTTTTTGAAATAAGTTTTTGTGAAATTTTGTTAAGAATAATTGTCTTGGAGGATCCTTTTGGCAACACAACATAGCCTGATCTGACAAACGGTCTTTTTGGATATCTTACTTTATCCTCAGACTCTGTAATTTCAAACCCTGCAGCTGCTGTTGCCTCTGTTAATTCTTTTAATGATGGATCAAAAACACATTTTTCTAATCCTAGTCTTCTCCCTTTTGATTTTTTTAAATTTTTATTAAAATAATCCAACCATATTACGACGTGCTCGTAATCTTTCATTTTATTCTTTGAGTAAAACTGCGTTGACTATTCCATTTTGTCCTGGTTTAGAAACAACTTTACATTTTCCTTCTTGTGTTTCAAGAATTGCACCTTTGCTGATTATTCCTCTTCTTTTGTAATCATTGTTTGTAGCATTGTCTAAAACTTTGATAATTTTTGATTTAACTACCTTGGCATTACCTGTTGCTAAATTAACAAAATCAATTGATTTTAAAGCGACTTTATTATTACTTCCACGAACTCTTCTTGTTATTGTTACTTGTGCTCCATTAATTGCTTCATTTGGATATCTATCCGTTTCATATTTTCTTCTAATTCTAAGTGGTTTTCTTCTTCCTCCAGTTATTTTACTGGTTGCTAAATTCTCTACTGATTTTCTCACAAAAAATTAGTTGAATTACTCTAATTTATACAAAACGCCAAAAATTAGCCTTAAATCAAAAATCAATCTATTTTGTTTCTGTTGTGATTTATGAGATATTATTTTCTACTCCTCTACTTGCAGTTTTTCTCACTTTAGAAAATAATCTTGACTTTAGATCTTCTACATCGCCTTGAATTCCAAAATATTTTTGGAATTTTTCAGTTGTTGTATAAATTTTCAATCTACCTACATTTTGATGAGTAATGTAATCTAATTGTCGTAATTCTTTTAGATGTGCATAAACTCCTGAACCTCTTGTCTCGACAAGTTGTTTTGATGCTATTGGTTGCATATATGCAATATATGATAATGTCTTTAATGTTGCATTTGGTAAAACTGGTTTTGATGCATATCTTTTGATTGTTGAACTGTACTCTGGTTTTAATTGCATTACATATGACCCATCTGGTAATGTTGTTATCTCTAATGCTTTGAATGCTATTTTTGTTTTTTTCATAATTACTCCAAGTAAATCTAATGTTTTTGTTCTCGATTCTGTGCCTGATGCTCTGATAATATCTTCTATTCTAAGTGGTCGTCCTGCTGAATACAGTGCTGATTCTATTCTTGCAGTTGCTTCATCCATATTTTCAATTTTAACCATTTTATCTTCCTGTAAAATTTAGTTTAAGAAACTTTCTCCATTTTTATTCAGTTGTTGTCTCTTCTTTCATGAGTATAATTTTGATATCATCATCTTGTTGCTCTAAATCTACCTTTTGATCTCTTGCTAAAAATAATGCTGCAAAAAAACATCTAATTGAATCTACTTGATCTAGTTCTGAAATGATATCTTGAAGTAATCCAAATCCTGAATCTGCAATTTTTTTAATAATTAGATCTTCATATTTTCCAATAATGCTCTCTAGTGAAATAAAAAATTCTTGAAAATCAGGTGCTTCAATTGGCTCTATGTCTAATTTGTTGTTTCTTCTTGATTGTGGATTTGCTATTGTACCAATAAGATTTTGAAGTAATCCTAACAAATCATCTAATGAAACTGGATATGTTGATTCATGTCTATAAGGAATATCAATTAATTCTATATCTACATCTGCTCTTTGAAAGCTTGGTTTTTTGTCCATAGCTGCTTTTTGTAATGCAAAAATACTTTCAACTTTCATTCTGTAGATTAGTGATGATGATAATGCGGCCATTCCTGCAACCTTGAGATCTGTTCTACCTGTTTTTTCTAGAATTTTTGTTAATAAATTTAAAATTTGAATTAGATCTATTTCCCATACATCTTTTTTTACAACTGCTTTTGGATCAAATAAAACATTGATTGGTTCTTGCGCAATACTGTTTGGCGTTTGAGATTCATTCACGGCATAACTATTATTTTATTCAATAATATCTAATGACTCTATTTTTTTCTTACTTCCAGTCAACTCTTATATTGTAAAGATGGATTTTTTTCATTATGAAATCTGCAAGGATCACTGCTCCTAATGAACCTCTTTCGGTATCTGAATCTGAAACTCCAAAACCTCAGGGAGATCAAGTATTAGTTAAAGTGAATTCTGTTGGTGTTTGTCATAGTGATTTACACCTATGGGAAGGTGGTTATGATCTTGGAGATGGTCAATTCATGAAAGTTACTGATAGAGGAGTAAAGTATCCAGTAACTCCTGGTCATGAAATTGTTGGTACCGTTGAAGATATTGGTGATAATGTTTCAGGAATAGTAAAAGGTGATCAAGTACTTGTTTTTCCTTGGATTGGATGTGGTGAATGTCCTGCATGTAAAGTTGGAAATGAGAACTTGTGTGATACACCTAGATCAATGGGTGTTTTTCAAGATGGTGGATATTCTGATTATGCTTTAATTCCAAATTTTAAATATTTAGCAAAACTTGATGGTGTAGATCCAGATGCTGCAACATCTCTTGCATGTTCTGGATTAACTGCATATACTGCAATTAAAAAAGCAAACAGTAATTCTCCTGAATTTCTTGTTATTGTTGGTGCTGGTGGTTTAGGATTGATGGGTGTTCAAATTGCTAACGCCATTACTAATGCTAAAATTATTTGTGTTGATCTTGATGATAAAAAATTAAATATTGCCAAAGAAATGGGTGCTGATTTTACTGTTAATTCTAAAGATTCTGATACTGTTCAAAAAATTATGTCTATTTGTAATGATAAAGGTGCTGATAGTATAGTTGATTTTGTTAATGCCCCACCAACTGTAAAACTTGATTTTGCTGTTTTGAGAAAAAGAGGAAATTTGGTTCTTGTGGGATTGTTTGGTGGTTCTATCGAATTATCTTTAGTAACAATTCCTCTTAAATCAATTACAATACAGGGTGCATATACTGGAAACTATGATGATATGGTAGAATTACTTGCACTTGCACGAAAAGGAACTCTTAATCCTGTTATCTCTAAAAGATATAATCTTGATGAATGTAATACTGCATTAGAGGATCTTAAAGCAAGAAAAATTCTTGGTCGTGCTGTAATTAATCCTTAATCTAAATCTCTTCTTCTAAAATCCAACCTGTTTTAATAATTCCATAATCTTCTTGTTCTCCAATACCTGTTGCATATCTCCAAATGTACGTTCCATTTGTTTGCATACTTTCTTTAATTTTTAATAGAGATTCTGTTTCAAAATTTAAATTTTTATCTGCAGTTCCACATTCTTTACAAAATTTACATTTTTGATCTAGTGTAATTGGGTTTGTTTCAATTAATGGATATGCACTACATGCCAATGGTTTGTTTTCATAAATTTTACATGGAAATCCTCCATGTGTTGATTTTTTTCCACTTTTTGTATCTAAGAAAGGACATGTATTGCCATTTTTTTCAACTCCCATCAATTGGTATGCCAAAATCTTTGATGGCGTTTGATTTCTATTTTCAGAAATCCCTATCCTTGGCAAAATTTTTATTTTTATTTTATTTAATTCTGCTAATTTCTCAATTTCTTTTTTTTCTTTTGGCAGTATTAGTACACCTATTTTACCAAATTCTTTAGTTGGATAATATTCCCTTTCAATACAACACTGAGAACACTCATCAATACATCTAAACTCCATTGACTAATTTTGAATGTAATAGATAAAATTTCTTTTGAATCATATCTTCCTGAAAGCTTATCTTCTAAAAACCTCATCAGTTATATGGTAACTTGATTTACTCGTGTTATGGGTAAGCGTCAAGTAAAAAACGAAAGTGCTCTAAAAGAAATTCGTCTTCCTGAAGAAGGTGAATTATTTGGCAGAGTCTTAAAAATGATGGGCGGTGAAAATGTTATGATAAAATGTGATGATAATTTAACTAGACGTGGAAGAATTAGAGGAAAATTAAAGAGAAGAGTTTGGATTAGAGATAATGATATTGTAATCCTTGCTCCATGGGATTTTAAAGAAAAAGAACGTGGAGATATTGTCTGGAGATTTACATTACCTCAAGTAGAATGGCTAAAAGATAATGGTCATATTGCAAAAGATTTCTAATTTTTAGATATATCTTAGTTAATATAGTGAATGTATTGATTCGAAATTATGGAACAAGGTACCGTAAAATGGTTCAACCGTACTAAGGGCTTTGGTTTTATCGAAAGAGAAGGTGGCGATGATTTATTCGTTCACAAATCTGACGTTGATGGATTCATTAACGAAGGCGATAAAGTCGAGTTTGAAATCGGTGAAGGCCAGAAAGGCCCAGCAGCACAAAAAGTCAAAAAATTAGAGTAGACATTTGAATTTTTAAATTAAGATTTCATCTATGTTTTCTTAAACAGTCTATTTTTTTATTATTTTTTAAATTTTTTTATAAATTTTCTAGAAATATGTTATTTTTGTGGTCCCGCGGGAATGAATTGAACATTCGACAACCCGGTTTCTGTATGCCTGATATGCTGTTTTTTCGGTCAGCCATCTTAAGCCAACAACTACAGCCGGAAGCTCTACCAGGCTGAGCTACCACGGGACAAAAATTATGAAGATTACTGCTCTTAAAAACCATATTGCTTTTTTAAATATGTGTTAAATATATGGATAAATACTCTTAAAAATTTCAAATAATTATGTCTAAACAAAAATTATCTTATTCTGGGTATGTTTGTGTCCCCTACTTGCACAATCATGATTCTCTTGAATTAAAAGAATCTTGGACTAATTCTAAAAATATTGAAAAATTATATTTTGTCACCGGTACTTTTTCTAATGATAGTAAACCTTATTTTTCAACTTCTGCTAATCATTATCTACTAGCTAAATTTAAAGATAGTTCTCTTATAGAAAAAGAATTATCTAAACACATTCAAGAAAAAACTTCATTTGTATTTAATATCCATGATGAACTTTTTAAACGAGAAGTTTTGGGTAACACTAATTTTATTTCAATATATTATTTAGAATATGATGAAGATGACGAAGGTTTGATAGAGATTTCAGGTCTATTACTAAAAAGAGAAAAGATTGAAGTTGCTAGTATTGGACATATGGATACCACTTGTTTAATTCCTTCAAAATTTACTTTCCCTTATTTTGCAAATATGATTGTAATTGAAGTTGCTAGTGAAAAAAGCCATCAGAGTGTAAAAAAATATTGTGATCAAACACAACGCGATATTACTCGAAAGGGGTTTAAATTATCTAATTTATTGAGTCTTTCAATTCTTGATCAGCTAAAGTAGAAGTTAAATATTCGGGGGAAACCTATTTTTTTATGAGTAAACCATCTGATCTAGGTTCTTTGAAAATTGGATCATACATTCTACTTCCACACTCTGATCAACCTAGTGGTGAACCATGTAGAATTATTGAATATGATACCTCAAAACCTGGTAAACACGGTGCAGCAAAAGCTCGAATAGTTGGTCAAGGCATCTTTGATGGAAAAAATAGACCACATGTTGGCCCTGTCAGTATGCAAATTCACATCCCAATGATTAACAAAAAAGTTGGCCAAATCATTTCAATTAATGGTGAAATTGTACAAGTTATGGATTCTGAGTCATTTGAGACCATAGATATTGCTATGATTGATGATGAAGTTAAAGGAAAATTAGAAAACGGACAAAATGTTGAATATTGGGTTGTAATGGATAATACCAAAATTATGACTATCAAAAATAGTTAGACTGATAATTTTACAAAAATACTTTACTTATTCAATTATAATTTGATAATTGTATGTTAATCATAGCACTAAAATCATATGTACACAGAACTATAACAGATGCTGATGATTGTTGGAAAAGCCGTCTGATTTATGATGACGATTATGAGTATTGAAGCATCTCTTTCAATAAATTCTAGAATTTTATTAGATTGGTTTTTTATTAAATTATGAAATTAGCTTGTCTTTTTTCTGGTGGAAAGGATAGTACATATGCTATTCATCTTGCTAAAAAGCAAGGACATGATGTTGTATGCTTATTAAGTATATTTACAAAATCTGAAGAAAGCCATCTTCTACATCATCCCAATTTGAAATGGACTAAATTACAATCTGAATCAATGAACATTCCACAATTAACTATTATTTCTAATTCTGATGAAACTAAAGATGAATTAATTGTAATGGAAAAATTATTACAAAATGCAAAAGAACAATTTCAAATTGATGGTTTAATTCATGGAGGAATTAAAAGTAAATTTCAAAAAGAAAAATTTGAAACTTTATGTCTAAAATTAAATTTAGTTTCTATTGCACCGTTATGGGGTACTGACACAAATGAATACATGAATGAATTACTTGATTCTAATTTTCATTTTATAATGATAACTGTGTCTTCTGATGGTTTAGATGAACAATGGTTGGGAAAATTAATTTCAAAATCTGATATTAAAATTTTGACTAGTTTATCTGTAAAATTTGGATTTAATTTAAATTTTGAAGGTGGGGAATCTGAAACTTTTGTATTGAACTGTCCTCTTTTTTCCCATCCAATCAAAATTAATGATTTTATAAAAAATTGGGATGGGTATAGAGGAAGGTTTGAAATAGTAGATGCAGAATTAAATTACGATGCTTGATGGATTAAAAAGTAGTTTAGGCGATGCAATCAAAAAGATTGTTAAATCTTCAGGCATAGATGAGGAATTAATTAAAGATCTTTGCAAAGATGTTCAAAGAGCATTATTGACGTCTGATGTAAATGTGAGATTAGTTCTTGAAATTACTAAGAGATTAGAAGAGCGTTCATTAAATGAAACTCCGCCTCCTGGGCTTTCACGTAAAGATCATATTGTAAAAATTCTCTATAATGAATTAACTAAATTACTTGGTAATGAATCTGATTTTAATTTTATACCTGGTAAACAAAACAAAATAATTTTATTGGGAATTCAAGGAAGTGGTAAAACCACTATGGCATCAAAACTTGCTAAATTTTTGATTGGTCAAGGACACAAAGTTGGAGTTGTTGGTGCTGATACCTACAGACCTGGTGCATTAATTCAGCTTAAAATGATGTGTGCAAAATCTGATGTTGAAGTTTATGGTGAAGAAAATAACAAGGATTCTCCAAACATTGTAAAAAATGGTTTAAAATATTTTGAAAATAAATCTCTTGATGTAATCATAATTGATACTGCTGGTCGTCATAAAGAGGAACATGATCTACTTGAAGAAATGGTTAAAATCAATAAAGTTGCAGAACCAGATTTAGCTTTACTTGTAATTGATGGTACTATTGGACAACAATGTTTCAATCAAGCAGAAGCATTTCATAAAACCATTCCAGTTGGGGGTGTAGTCATTTCAAAATTGGATAGTTCTGCAAAAGGTGGTGGTGCACTTGCAGCATCTGCTGCAACTGGTGCACAAATAATGTACATTGGTACTGGTGAAAGAATTGATGATTTAGAAAAATTTTCACCCACTAGATTTGTTGGTAGATTACTTGGAATGGGTGATATTCAAGCTGTATTGGATTTGGCAAAAAGATTGGAAAATGAGGGTGATGATGTTAGAATGAAACGAATTTCAAGCGGAAAAATGAATATGGATGATTTCTTTTATCAGTTGGAGGAAGTTACTAAAGTTGGTTCTTTGAAAGGACTTCTTGACAGCATGCCTGGAATGTCTGGCATGGTCAAAGAGGATCAAGTTGATCAAATGGAGGATAGAGTTTCAAAATGGCGGTATATCATTCAAAGTATGAATAAAGATGAAAAGGCAGATCCTGACTTACTTAATTCTTCTAGAATTAAACGAATTGCACGTGGTTCTGGATGGGCTGAGGGTGAAGTTAAAGAGTTACTCAAAAATTATAAAAATTCTAAGAATTTAATGAAGGCTTCAAAAGGTCGTCAAATGCAAGGTACTCTTAGAAAAATGGGATTGGGATAATTTTCTCTAACCACATTTTTAAAAATGTCTGAATATCAAAAAATTATCCCTATTGCAAATCAAATTTTAAAAAATCATGAATTATGTTATCATTGTTTAGGCAGATTATTTTCTAAACAATTATGTCTTTCTTCAAATAAAATTCTTGGTCAAAAATTGAAGAAAAATTTTAAATCTTCTCAAAAATGTTTTATCTGTAAGAATTTATTTGATAATCTAGATTATTTTTTAAAAATGATGATCGATTCTACATCTGATTATTCTTATTGTACATTTAGTGTTGGAACTGCTGTTAAACCTTCCATTGTTGATAGGGATGATTACATTAGATCACATTACAAATTAATGGGAGTTGATAGTGTTAAAACTGATATTACTAAAGAATTAGGAAAATCTTTTTCTAAAAAAACAAAAAAAATTCTAGATTTTTTAGATCCTGAAATAAATCTTATAATAAATTTTAAAAATGAATCTTGTGAATTATATTCTAAATCTATTACTTTTTCTGGAAGATATGTGAAAACACTACGGGGAATTACTCAAAAACAAAAATCTTGTATAAATTGTAGTGGTAGGGGGTGTAGAACTTGTATGTTTCATGGTATTTCTGAATTTGATAGTGTTGAAGGAATTATTTCACAATATATTTTTAAAAAATTTGGTGGTACTACTACAAAATTTACCTGGATTGGCGGTGAGGATAAATCTAGTCTCGTTTTAGGTGATGGTAGGCCCTTTTTTGTCAAACTCCAACACCCAAATAAAAGAAAATCAAAATTAACTTCTATTGATCTTAATTCTGTTAAATTAAAAAATTTAAAAATTATTGATAAATTCCCTAAAAAACCTATAACCTTTAGTTCATCTGTTAAAATCAAAATTTCTTCTAAACATCCTCTTGACCCACAATATCTCAAAAAATTAAAAAATATTTGCAATGCCCCAGTTATGGTTTATGAAAAATCTGGAAAATATTTTGGAAAACAGATCTTTTTTATAAATTATAAAAAAAATTCATCCCATGATTTTTCTTTATTTATGAAAGTAGAAGGTGGATTGCCTATACGGAGATTTATTGAAGGTGGAGATGTTTCTCCCAATATTTCTGAATTTCTTAATTGTGAATGTAAATGTGATGTGTTTGATTTTCATGGCATTGATGTACAATGATAACAATTAACTACTCCGAAATATTGTAAATTTACATGCCAATGAGAAAAACAGGTAAACATCAAAGACGTGCTGATCAAAGCGAAAATAGACGTAAAGTTAAAAAGGCAAAATCTGGAAAGCCTAGATCTTCATAAATCAACGTTTTTACATTAAAATCATTAAGAGTCCATATTGGATCCTTTAGTACGTTTTAGAGATGCACATTCTAAGGGGCTTATCCCTGACGATATTTATGATTTAACCTTGAAGCGTTTTCCTATCATCGTTGCTGGAATAGATAGAATTGAAAAAGCATCTGGAATTCAATACCCTGTTGCATATGTAGAACCTTCCCTTGTACTTTCATCATCTGATTCAAATTCATATGAGTATGGTATTCTTTTTGCTAGAACTATTCCTGTTATGTTTGAGGAAAAATTTCAAGTTGTAATTCAAATTTCTGCCCCTCTTGTTGCTTATGGTTTAAAGGGTACAATTCATGCTATTTTAGCTCATGAATTTTTACATTTTTTAGAACTATTAAGAAAAATTTCAAAAATGGAATTACTTTCTGACGAAATATCTGGTAATTTATTTGAAAATGTCTATAGTGATGAAACAAGATTGTTTGAACCTAAAGTTGTTTTTCAAGATAGAACTTTGTTAAATCATATTACTAAAAAATTTCCTTCTGGGTTTCGTGATTATAAACTTGAAGATAAAGTAATAAAATTTTGGTCTAATAGAAATTTACCTAAATCTAATATTTCATTAGATGCCAATAATGTAAAATTATCTGCAGAGTCTTTATCTAAAATTAAACTTGATCCTAAATTTCTTACAAAAATCAAACAGTTAGGAGAAAAAAGCTCTAAAATACATAAAAAAAGATTGTATTAATTTTAATTTATATGAAATAATTTTTTTTACTGTTTAAATTCTGCTAGTACGTGCATTTTATTGACAAAAAAATGTGTTAATCAATAAAAAGGAAAAAGAGTAACTAAACTAAGTCTAGAAACCATTTTTGTTCATCATCTGTGGTGTTGTATTTTTTTAGAATAATTTACCAGTTAACGTATGTGTCTATTTTTAGATTCTCTTTCTAATTCCAATTATTACAATTGCTGGAACCCCTAGATACATTCCAAGGTTCAATGCAATTACTGATAGTCCAATTCCTAGAACTTCAGATTCGGATTCAGCATTCTCCATTAGTGACAGTGATGAAATCATTGGAGTGATTGCAATCTTTACTGCCTCTTTGAATAATGGGTTTTCACGCTCATAATCAGCTATAATTGGGCTAAATGAATAGTAAATGTCATTAAATGTTCCCATAAATGCAGTTCCAGATTCAGTTTGTAGTAGTTGATTATCTCTTAATTCCCTGAGTTGTTGAACCTCTAATGCCATCTCACTGCCATAAGTTGCAGTGGCAATTAGACAACCGCCACCTTCTTCATTTGTTTGTTCTTCAGTAGGTTCTGGAGTGTATCCTATTGGTGATTCTTTTTCTACAATTTGTTTCTCGTTTTCTATTAGAACTGTTTCTTTTTCTACAATTTGTTTCTCATTTTCTACTAGAACTGTTTCTTTTTCTACAATTTGTTTCTCATTTTCTACTAGAACTGTTTCTTCTACAGAAGGTTCAGATGCAATAGTTATTTGAGTGGATGTAATTGTAGGTGAGACCATACCTTGTTGTTGTGATGTATATCCAGTGGTTCCAGTGTATTTTTTTGTAATTGACTTATCATAAATGTAAAATGTTTCACTAAAGGAATCTCGTTTGTTTTGAATTGATATGTTAAATTTTTCATCTGATTCATCAAGGTATCCAGAATAAATTGCAACTCTATCATCAAGTAATGTCTGCTCTGTAGATAATCCCAAAATACTTTGTTGCATTGGAGTTGTCATTTTAGCTGAGATGGAACCACATGTGGAGTATGCATTCACTAAAACCTGGTATGTATCAATATCGTATGATACTTGGTATACTCTAAGAGAATTATTATTTCCAAATCCATTATAATCACAATTATTTCCACCACCACCACCTCCACTACCAGAACTACCAACTCCAAATGGGGATAGTGAGGTAACAGTACAAGAGATTTTATTATTTACAGTATCTACAGCACATGACTCTTCAGTCTTCCATTGCCCATCAGTATAGTGTATCATGGTTAGATCAGACTCTGCAGTTCCTGCAGGAATGTTTGCCTCAGTGTAAGATAGTTTGATTGTAATGTCTCCAGATATGGTGGCAGTTCCAGTTGAGATGTTTGTTACTGATCCAATGGTGGTAACAGTTCCAGCATTACTTGTCTTTACGGATACTTTACCCGCAGTTCCAGCAACTGCAGTAGATTTAGGAATGTTTGCAGGATCATACAAGTCTGATGTAATTGTACCATCTCCAGATACGGTCGCAAAAGTCATCTCCAAGCCTGCACCTTCAACTGCAAATGACTTGTCATTACTGGAAATGGAGCTTGACGTTGCTGCAGGATCTTGCCCTGGAGTTAGAAATTCTCCAGGGGATAGATACTTTGATGCATCATTTGGGATACAGGTGTCAGCAGAAGTATCAGTTCCACAAGTAATTTGTTCCAACATTACACCAAATGACGGAATTGTATTTAGTGGCATTGTCTGTGAATCTCTGAAAGTAGTTCCAGATCCAAATGATGTTCCTTCTTTGAAAGCTTGAACCCTACCTGTGAAATCATTTGATTCCCCAAAGTGCATGTATTTGTCAAATGTTTGTGGATTAGCACCCCAATCCTGAGATGCAGCAAATTCTGTTGCCTCCCCAAATGTCATACCAGAACCAAAGGTTTGGATACCTGTTGAGAAATCAGCACCCATTCCCATTACCTCACCTGCAGAAAATGCTCCACCTGAATCAAAAAACATGGCAGCACCTGTGAAATCATGATCTACATTTGTAAAATCCTGATTTGCTGCAAATTTAGCTGCTGTTCCAAATGTTTGTGCAGTAGTAAATGTCTGAGTACCTGCTGAGAAATCAGCTTTGTCACCCCATGTGTTTGCAACTGCAAATGTACCACCAGTACCAAACGTTTGGGATGCTCCAAATGTTTGTGCCTTTGTAAATGTCTGTGAATTTGCAAATTTAGTACCTTCTCCAAAAACCTGCCCCTCCGAAAAGTTTTGTTGACCAGCTGAATAATCATGATCTACAGCTCCGGCATGTTTTGTTCCTGCCATGAAAGTACAAGCAAGACCCGTTCCGTCATCATTAATACCGAATATTTTAATTTTGAAAAACTGTCCAGGGTCTAAACCAGTAAGAGTTTTTGTTACATCCGTATTTCCTGTTGTAGCTACAATAGTACTAAAAGAACCAAAAACATTAAAACTAGACTCCGTTGCAGTATCGATTTTATAACCTGTTACAGTTCCTGAAGGGGCTGTCCAAGTTAACGTCATAGTGGTGGTCTCAGGAGCGGCACTTGGGGCACAATTAGTTGGAGCATCTGGAGCTGCGGCATATGAAGAAGGAATAGGAAATACTATAAACAAAAGTAATATCCCAAATACAGCAAATGTGGATAAATTATAAATTAATTTCACATTATATCTAAATAATAAGGTGTATTTTATTATTTAATTTACGCCTATAATGAGCATTGTCAGTCATAACAATAAATTTTAAAAATAATGATTCATGTTAGTGATTCATCAAAGAGTATTTGCTTTTTTACAAAAAATATATGAAATAAACATTAAGTGATATGATTGAGTCATTTCAGTTAAAGGGATACACGTGTTATTTTGATAATAAATATAATCTTTAATATCGACTTTGAACGTATCTAATATTTATGAAATTATGCTAATTTTTACATGATCAACTTGCATTAATACAAAATAATTGTAAATCATGTAAACTAATCAATGTCTTTTTAGTGGTGATTAGCCGTTGTAAAACATGCAAAAAATTACCATTGGTGTATACAAAACATACAAGAACGCAGGCAACTTACGTTTTCATAGAACAAAAACTAAGAAACATTGGCGACATTACTTTATTGAGATAGATGAAGATGATGAAAACGATTATTCTTTTGGAACTGAATGGGTTTCTGCATTGAAAGCTGTAGTTCTAAAACGAAAACAACTTTACAAAAAAACATTTTACTGTACTGATTGTGAATCTGTCTTTACATCTTATGTTAAAAAAAATCAAAACGAATGTGATGAGTGTCCTAATGGTTGCGAATAATCATTTTTTTTCTTTTTGACACAACAAGTGCTGTCAAAAACAAAAAAAATAAACAAACAAAAAAAAATAAACAAACAAAATGTAAATTTAATAAATAATTTTTAGATTAGTTTGTTCCAAAATTACTCATTGGTAATTTGATAATCCCATTAGCAACTAGAATCATCAATGATACAGGAATTCCAGCTCCTAGCATAATTGAAACTAAAACCAAAATATCCCTTCTATCCATAATTTACCCAGTTTTTAAATCGATTTAAATCGATCTAACTAAAACCAATATGTTATTTTTGGAACAACACTTAGAACTGGATATCTTGCTTCCTTAGCTTCTTTATTCAATTCATATTTTCTATATCCGATATCACTTTCAGCCATTTTGACAGATAGTATTTCCTCAAATGCTTGAAACTGCATATCTATCATTATCTGAACAAAACATTACGTAATTTTCTACTATTTCATTTAATTCAGAATTAGTTAACATCAATAATGATTCATGATCTTTTTCAACATATTTTAAAAATGCATTCAAATGATTAACATAAGTTTCTCTTGTAGCTTTATTTTTACAAGAATTTAAAAATACATTCAAACATCTAGGATTTTTCACATTTACTTTTGATTTATTATCGTTAAGAGAGCTGACAGGTATTCTATTCACATTGTATAATTTGTATAACTGTTAATGAACAATATTCATTGTTTAAATTCTGTTAATCCACATTTTCCACAGGTGTTTCTATCTTTGTGTTCTGACATGAATACACCTCTTCCACACCTTGAACAATTTTTTTTAATTCTAGTTGCTTTGTCACCATCAATTTTGAAATATCCGTAAACTTTTGGACTAGATCCTTTACTACCTTTTTTTTCTACAGGCATTATTCTGTTTTATCCCCTGCTGGTACTTCAGCTGCTTTTTCTGCTGGTACTTCAGCTGCTTTTTCTGCTGGTACTTCAGCTGCTTTTTCTGCTGGTACTTCAGCTGCTTTTTCTGCTGGTACTTCAGCTGCTTTTTCTGCTGGTACTTCAGCTGCTTTTTCTGCTGGTACTTCAACTACTGCTTCAGCTGCTGCCTTTTCAACTTCGGCAATTTTTGCTTTAGTTTTTTCTAACCTTGTGAAAATAGTTGGATTGATATGTTTTTTTGCCAATCCTTCATCCTCATAAACATAGAAAGTTCCTGTTACTTTTAACATTCCAACATTTGTTTTTAGTCTCATTGGAATCACAATTTTTCCATCTAATTTGAATTCCTTTGTTATCATATCTACTGCTTCCAGAGTTTTGAGTTTACCGCCTAATCCTGCAAAATCACAAATTAATTCTCTTCTTGATAAGAAGGTATTATTGACATCTGAAAGTGTCTGAATAAGTGACATGTATCAAAAATCCTTTGGATATTTCATATAAACCTAGTTGAATTTACACAAGAAATTTAAGAAAATACTGTGAATCAATGGTATGGAGCGATATTTAATTCATTTAAAAAATGAAAAACATATCCCAACACATTCTCGTGAAATACTTTATCATTCTAAAGATCTGATTTCTGGAATGAATGCCCATATCAGACTTGCTAGAATTGCTACAACCTTTATTGAATTTGATGTGGCTATTGAGACAAAAGATGTCGATACACTTGTAGACAAATTATCTTCTATTGGGGATTTAGATAATGTGCGACATGTAGTTGAAGAAGAAATTGAAATGGATCAAGGTATTAAAGATGGTATTTTTTATTTTAATAGCGAACGATTTTGGGAATGTCATGAAGCCTTTGAAGGTGTTTGGAAACAATGCTTTGGTCGTGAAAAGGAATTGGTTCAAGGGATTATACTTGTAGCTGTTGCATATGCTCATGCTCAGGCAAATGAATTAAGCATTGGTGTTGCAATGTTAACTAGAGCTTTAGAAAAATTAGGGAGATCCCCATCTATGTATCATTCAATTGATGTTGAAAGAATTCGAAACAAATCAATTGAAATGCAAAAAATTAATGATTTGGTTTTATTTGAGATCTAATTAATTCTAAAGCTTTTGTAACTACTTCTGAACCTTGCAGTAATCCTATACTTCCTTTCTTTGCTTGCTCTTCAGTCATTCTTGTTGTACCGTCATTTTTAATAAAATCTGCTGAAACTACAACTGGTACTGGATCATCACTATGCCCTTTATTGATACATGGAGTAGAATGATCTGCTGAAATAATTATTGCAACTTTATTTGAATCAATATTTTCCACAAGTGTTTTAAAAAATCTTTGATCAATCTCTTCTATGTTTTTCATTTTACCTATGGCATCTCCATCATGACCAAATTCATCTGGTCCTTTAAGGTGAACATATATTGCATTTTGTGTTTCCATTGCTTTTGCTGCAACTTTTGCCTTTTCTTCATAGTCTGTTAGTCCTCCTGCTTCAAATGCTTTCATTTTAAGAACTTCTGAAATTCCAAGTTCAACTGGCATATCTACTATACATGCAAATTTCATTTCATGTTTTTCATTAATTGGCGGTACATCTGGATATTTGTTACCTGCATCTCTAAGTAAAATACAACTTAATTGTTTTTTATTTTGTTCTTGACGTTTTTTATTTATCTTGCTTTCTTTCATAATTTTTATTGATTGTTTTGAAAATTCATTTACTAAATTTGCTGTAAATTTAGAATCCTCTTTATCTTCTAAAGGTAAACATTTTTCAATTTTTAGAAAATCACCAACTGCTTTTGCTACCCCCATACCTCCAATGTTACTATAAGCTGGATCTGTATTTGTAATTTTTGATGATAGTTTTTGAGATGGTGATCTAATTCTTACTGTTACTCTATGTCCTATTGTTGGTGCAACTACTATTTTGGTATCTGGAACTGAAAATTTTATTTTTTCTTCTAATTCTTTTGCAATTCCATCTGCATCTTCTTTTTCAATATATCTACCTGCTCTTCTATCTGTAATCACTTCATCATCATCTAATGTTGAATAATTTCCTCTTAATGCTAAATCCCCATTTTTGAAATCAATTCCAATTCCTATTGCTTCTATAACCCCTCTACCCGCATAATCTACATGTTCAAATTTGTAACCTAGCATATTGAAAACTGCAATGTCTGATTCTGGGGCTATTCCTTTTCCAACTGAAATGACTTCCCCGATTGAACCATTGCTGGCAATTTTGTCTAATGTTGGTGTATTTGCAGCTTCTAATGGTGTTCTTCCATCTAAATCTGGGTGTGGCAGGTCCCCTACCCCATCTAAAAGAACGTAAATAATGTGAATGTCCGAATTCTCCATTTGATCTCTGTTTATCAAAACTTCTGATCTCTGTTTTAAATCTTGCAATATATTTGCGATCATTTTTTTTTAAATTTTAATTCTAAAGACTTGTTTCAAATCAAAAACAATTTTCATATTTTTTAATTAATTAATTTTTTATTTAATTTAAGAAAACGTTTTAACATACAATTACTTTCAATTACCATTATGGGTGATATGCGAAAAGATTATGTTTCTGAACGTTTCATGATTGTTTCTAAAACTGATAGCACGAAACTTGACTCTAAAAAAAATCCTTTTGCTCCTGGCAATGAATCTATGACTAAACTTTCAGTTTTATCCCTTGTTGAAAAAGATGGAATGTTACAACGTCTTCAAGATAGTGAGGATAATTATGTTGAAGACTGGTCTATTCGTGTTTTTGAAAGTAAGAATCCTATTGTTTCTACTGAAACTGAAAACTCCTATAGTGACAAACCATTTTACAGTGAACCAGCATATGGATACCACTACGTAATTGTTGCGTCTCCAAATTCAAAAGATACATTTGCAACAATCCCTCCTGAACAATGGTCTAATGTTTTAGTTGTTGTACAAGATAGATTGAGGTGGCTGTATACTCAAAAAGGTGTAACATATGTTTCCATTTACGGTGATAATGGAGATCTTGCTGGAAATACCAACCCTCATCCTCATCTAAATATTCTTACTCTTTCTACCATACCTCCAATTATAGATGCTGAGGCTGAAGAATCCCATAAAATTTTGAATGAAAAAGGTGTTTGTCATATGTGTCAAACCATAAATGAAGAATTAAGTGGACCTAGGCAAATCCTTCAAACTGATGGGTTTATTGCTTTTTCACCCTGGGCTCCATCTTATCCTTATGAGTTTTGGATTTCTCCAAAAAAACACACCACAAGTTTTTCAAAAATCACTCAAAAAGAAATTAATGATTTATCCTTGATTTTAAGAGCAACTTTAGGTGGACTTACCAAAACTGTTAAAAATGTTTCATACAATTTGGTTTTCCATCTTTCTCCTGAAAAGAAAAATACTCGACAAATTCATTGGCATCTTGAAATTTATCCAATTACTAAATCTTGGTCTGGATTAGAACGTGGGTATGGTATTTTCCTAAATGATGTTTCTCCTGAAGAGGCAGCTGAAAAACTTGGAACTGCATGTAGAAAAGAATTAGCCAATCTTGTTGGCATTATTTAATTTCTGAATGGTTTATTTATCAACTAGAATTAGCTAACAATATGGCAATTGAAAAATGGCTTGCAATTACTAGTGTAGGTCTTTTTGCAATGTTTGCTGGCGAGATGATTTCAGTTTATAATTTTATGAATACTGTTCCTGAAGATGCTGTAGTTGCACAAGGTTTTTCACCCGATCCAAAATTAATTCAATTTGTTTCTATTGGTGTTGCACCTGCTGGAATTTTAGCTGCAGTTGTTTTTATCATGTCTCGAAATTATGGTTCCAAACAAATTGGTTCTTTGATAATTATTGGAGGAATAATTTTACTGGCAGGTAATATTGTTTCATATTCAATGATAGATTCAATTAGAGATATTTATGTTACAGACGCTGTAAACTATCTTCCATTATTATTCATAATATTATCTGCACCTGTGATGGGTGTTGGTGCATCTTTAATTCTAAAACGAAAAAAACGTCCAAAAAAACAATTTTTCTAGATGTGATTAAATCTTAATTCATTTGAATGATATTTGAATCCTATTTCTTCATAAAATGCTTTGACATCATCTGAGCAATCTAAAATTGTTTTATAACACCCATGATTTTTTGCAAGTTTTAAAACATATTTGATAATTTTCTTGCCTATTTTTTTACTTTGAAACTCTTTGCTTACCACTACATCTTCAATATGCCCTACAATTCCTCCTTGATGAATGAATTTAGGCTCAATTAGTAGGGTTGTAGAACCTACAATCTTACCATTTATTTCTGCAACAACTATGATATGTTTTGGATTTAATTTAATATTTTTAAAAATCTCTAATGCCTTATCTTCAGTAATATTGCTAGTTTCTTTTAATGTGTCCAATGCATTTAGAAATCCTTTTTTGAAATCATTTTCTTCTAATTCTCTTATGATTGGTTCATCCATTTCTAAATTCCCTCCTGCTTCTTCTTATATTCTTCACATGCTTGTTTGTATGATTCTTTGTTTCCGATATCAGTGAATCCATTTTTTGTTATGAAACTATTTACTGTCTCTTTTTTCTTCATTGCTTTTTTAATTACATCATCCATTCCATATGGTTTATTTTTTGGAATTAAATTGAAAACTCTTGGATTCATAACATAACAACCCATGTTTACATTTGCTTTTATTTCTGGTTTTTCATTCCAATTTATTACTCTACCATTTTTAGAAGTCTCAATTACCCCATATGGTAAATTTGTTTTATATTCATTTAGACCCATTGTGACAAATGCCTTTTTTGTTGAATGCTCTTTTATCATATTTCTTAGACTAAAATTAAAAATTGAATCACCATACAAACAAACAAAATCATCCTCAATGAATTCTTCTGCTGTTTTGAGCTGTCCTGCGGTAGCTAATGGTTTTTTTGAAATTGCATATTCAATTTTAATTCCAAATTTATTTCCATCTTCAAAGTAATCTTGAATTGATTTTCTAAGATAACTTACACATAGAACTATTGATTTGACCCCTCCTTTTTTTGTCCAATCTATTAGATGCTCTAAAATTGGTTTTTCTCCTACATGTAGCATGGGTTTAGGCTTGTTAATGGTTAATGGTCTTAATCTTGTTCCTAACCCCCCAGCAAGAATTACTGCTTTCACAAACATTATTTCAATTTTGAGTATTTATGTTCAAGGATAAATTTGTCTTTTTGTTTTAAATAATTTTCATAATTTTTTTTATTAGCATATCTGGTGTTTCAGCAAATACTATGATCATTGGCTCTTTTCCAAAATCTCCTTTATGATAAATTATGTCTGGTGGTTTTCTTGAATTTTTAATTGCATTTTTAATGCCCCACTCTATTGTTGAACCTTTATTTTTTACATTTTGTGGCTCTTGGGTTCTATCATAATCATATGTGGTTAATTTTACTTTTTTTATTTTAAATATTGTTTCTTCCTTATATTTTAAATTAATTGCAGATTTGATCTTTGAATATTTTTTGTTTACTGTTAACAATGCAGTTGCAACATGTTTTGAACCTCCATATGATAAATTTCCTGCAATGATGACTTCTTTCCCAGATTTAACTATTCTTCCAGAGATTCCAAGTATTTCTTTAATTGATTTTGGTTTTTCTTTTGAATAAACAAAATTTGTCTGACATTCTGGAATATTTTCATAAATATTTTTTATTTTAATAAATTCATTAATTGCATTTGATAATTTTATTTTTGTTTCATCATGTCTCTCCGCAATTGTAATTATAATTCCTTTTCCTATTTTTTTCGAATTTTTAATTGAATTTAATGTAGTTTTCTTAGCAAATTTTAATGATTCTTTAATATTTTTATTTTTTACAATTGCATACAATACTGCTGCTGAATGAATGGACCCACTTCCACGATTTATTTTTGAAATTTTTTCATCTGTAATATAATATTTTTTATTTTTTTCTAACACAAAATCTAATACTTGTTTATTTTTATTTTCCACTCCTGTAATTACTACATTCTTTGCTCCCATTTTTTGTATTATTTTAGCAATTTTTTCAGGTGTATTTTTTGAATTAATTTTAGTTTTTGTTAAAATTTCAGCCTCAAATTTGTTTGGAGTAATAATTGTAGCAAGAGGTATTATGAATTTTTTAAAATCACTAATGGCTGATTTTTTTATGAGCATTCCTCCTGTGGTTGACTTGATTACTGGATCTACTATGATTGGTATTTTTAATTTTTTTAGATATTTATGCACTATTTTAATTATTTCTGAATTGTATACCATTCCAATTTTTATTCCATCTATTTTAAAATCTGACATTACTGATTCTAATTGATTTTTCAAAATATTTTTTGATACTGGTTCTATCATTCCAAAATTTGAAGTATTTTGTCCTGTAACTGATGTAATTATTGTAAGACTGTAAGCATCCAGTGCTGAAAATGTTTTGATGTCACTCTGAATTCCTGCCCCTGATGATGGATCCGAACCACCAATTGATAATAAATTCACATAGTTTACTAATTTTTAACACTAATCTATTTTTCCATTAATGGTGAATTTTTAATCTAAACTTATACTATCTATTTTATACCTGAATGGCTTTTTTCTTATATGAGTAAAATTCCTATGGTTGATGATTCAATTCCTGAACAATTACAATGTACAAATTGTTTACTTCCTATGCAATATCAAGAAAAAAAAGAGGGAAAATTTCTTTGGCAGTGTTTTAAGTGTGGAAAAAAAATTTTTGTTTCTGAAAATATTGATGATAATGTGGAAGAAAGTTGGAGTCCTCCTCGATAATGGAATCATCTACAAATGATGATCGTACATCTGAACATTTACAATTTAATAATTACAAATCCTTAATTTCTGCAGAACTTGAATTAATTCAAAGAGTTTTTGAGATTAGACAAAATTTTTCTGATTCTGAACGTCTTGTTGAGCCTATTTTACAACGAATTCATAAAATAAAATCTGAAAAATCGCTTTTGGAAAAAAATTTAAATTTAATCTAATAATATTATGTTGAAGATTGTGTTACACAATAATTGGAACAAAATTCATCTTTCATACTGTAAAATTCCTTACCACAATGAATGCATTCCCTAATTGTTTTCATAGTAATAGTTGTTTTTTAAAAATATAAGATTTTCTTATTTTATTAATATAGTACTAGTTTTAACCTACTTCAAATTTTAAATTAATTCCACTCATGTTTAAATCAGGTAAGAACTACATTGATTTATGGCTACTCAGATGACTTCTGCACGTCGTGGTGTTGCTACTGATGAAATGAAACAAGTTGCAAAAGATGAAGATGTTTCACTTGATTGGCTAATCCCAAAAATTGCTCGAGGTTCAATTATAATTCCCAGTAATAATATTCGACCTCAAAAAATACATAATGTAGGAATTGGTAAGGGCATGAAAACTAAAGTTAATGTCAATATTGGAACTTCTACTTTGAATGTAAATTTAGGTGAAGAAATTGAGAAAGCTAAAGTTGCTTTGAAATATCATGCTGATACAATGATGGACCTTAGTGATGGTGGTGATGTAAAAGCCATTAGACGTTCTCTTTTAGAAGTTGCACCTATTACTTTTGGAACTGTTCCAATTTACGAAGCTTACAACTATGGTGTTGAAGTCCACAAAAATCCTTTGAATTTAACCGAAGATGATTACATCAAAGCATTTGAAAATAATGCAAAAGATGGGGTTGACTATACCACTATTCACTGTGGAATCACAAAAGATATTGCAAAAAGAATTCTTAAAGTTCAACGATATGGGGGAGTTGTGAGTAAAGGTGGTACAATTACTGCTGCTTGGATGTTAAAACATGACAAAGAAAATCCCTACATCACTCATTATGATTACATGATGGAAATTGCCAAAAAATATGATGTCACATTTAGTCTTGGAGATGCATTAAGACCTGGTTCAATTTTAGACTCCCATGATGAATTACAAGTTCAAGAAATGATCAATATTTCTCAATTAACAAAGAGAGCTCATGAAAATGATATTCAAGTTATGGTTGAAGGTCCAGGTCATGTTCCATTAAATGAAGTTGCTGCAAATGTCCGATTAGCTAAATCTCTTATTGGTGACGTGCCTTACTATGTTCTTGGTCCTTTAGTTACTGATATTGCATCTGGACATGATCATATTGCAAGTGCTATTGGTGCTGCCATTTCTGCAAGTGAAGGTGTAGATCTTTTGTGTTATCTAACTCCTTCTGAACATTTAGCATTACCAAATGCTGAAGAAGTTAAAGCTGGCTTGATTGCTTATAGAATTGCTGCTCATGCTGGTGATCTTGTAAAAATGCGTGATAAGGCCATTAAATGGGATATGGCAATGACTGAAGCTAGACGTACATTGAATTGGGAGAAACAAATTGCTTTGTCAATTGATCCTGAAGAAGCTGCAAAAATTCATAGTAGAACTGGACAACACCCTGGAAATAATGTTCCTTGTACTATGTGTGGGGGTGCATGTGTTTACATGATGTTACCTCAACAAAAAAAGTATGATAAAGAAAATGAAAATTTACAACAAATTGAATAGTATTTTATCAAGATTGGGAACTGTTTCATAATTTTCTAATTCATTCACGTTAATCCATCTGAATTCTGAATTTTCCCAATTGAGTTTAATTTCTGTTTCTTTTGTTTCAAATAAAAATGAAAATACTTCCCACTCGTGATTTTCATACTGTGGTGAAGAAATTTTAATTTTTTCCACACTCTTAGTAAGACTAATTTTGTCTTTTCTGATTCCTACTTCTTCAAAAATTTCAATTTTTGCTCTATTTAGTGACTCCTCGTCATTTTCAATAATCCCGCTAACCCCTGACCATAAACCTCTCATTGATCTTACTTTGTCGCTTCTTTTTAGAATTAATATCTTATTGTTATTTTTAATAAAAGATGTAACTATTCTTGTTGAACCCATTCTATTTATTTTTCAACAGCTTTTACCATTTTTGAGAGTTTTTTGTATGACTCATCAAGATCTGTATGTTTTGATAATCTCTCTTGACAATTTTTAATATACTCAATTACTTCTTCTGTCTTTGATTCTTGGACTGATGTTAGTAATCGTCCTATGTCTTTCCATAATTCTTCAGCAACTCTTCTAATTTCTGGATTTGCAATAATTGTTTCAATTAATTCTGGAGTTTCTGTCATTATACTTTCTGCTAATGTTTTTTGAACTCTAAATGTTGTACCCGACATTTTTTCTGTTAATAGCATTTTTTCATCTTTTGAAATAATATTTGCAAAAACTAAATTCATTAAATGAGTTAATCCTAAGATGACGGCAATTTTTTTGTCATGTTCAATTGCATCAATTGTAACAAAATTTGCTCCATCAAATAATTCTTTTGTAACTGTTAATTCTTTCTTAGCATCTTTAATTGGAACTGATATAATGTTTTGACCTTTGATTGTTTTTATTCCTGGACCAAACATTGGATGAATACAAATTGGATTAATCTTATCTGGCATCTTGGCTAATGATGCTACAACTTTAGATTTTTCTGATGAAATTTCAATAAGATAAGTCCCTCTTTTCATTTCTTTTGCAATTAGTCTAATTATTTCTGGAGTTCTTCTTGTTGGTGTACATAAAACAACATAATCTGCTTTTAGAATTGCACCAACTAATGATTCTGATACTATAATGTTTTTTCCAAAATTCGTACTTTCTGAGTCATATCCTGTTACTTCATACTCTGAACCTGAAAAATATTTTGTGAACCATTGACCCATTTGACCCCCTGCACCGATAACTGTAAGTTTTTTCACTAACTATCCCTCATCATGTTACCTAGTATATGCATTCCTTCCATTAGTGTTTTCTCATCTTGACATGCTGATATTCTAATGAAATTCTTATAATTTCCAAATCCTTCTCCTGGAGCTACTGCTAATCCTTTTTCTAGTGAATTATTGGCAAATTCTACTCCATCAAAGCCTTCTTGATTGATTTTTGCAAAAATATACATGGCTCCATCTGGAATAATGAATTCTAATCCCAGCTCTTTTGCTTTTTTTGATAATTTATCTAGTCTTTTTTGTATTATTTTGGAATTATTTGTTGTATCTGCATCTAATGCTTTCATTGCAACATATTGAATTGGTTCTGAGACATTTGTCAAACAAAGTGCTTCTAACTTAACTATTTTTTCTATAACTTGCTTAGATGCTATTCCATAACCTATTCTAAACCCTGTCATGGCATGTGATTTTGAAAATGATTGGGTTACAATACTTTTCTCATAATTATAACTTAGAATACTTTTCCAATTTGTTTTTGCATACTGTGAATAAATTTCATCACTTAATACATAGAGGTTATTTTCTTTTGCTACTTCAATTATAATATCTTGTAATTTTTCTGGTAAAATTTTACCTGTTGGGTTATTTGGATAATTAAGAACAATCATTTTTGTATTTGTATTAATTGCATTTTTAATTCGTTCAATTGATGGCTCCCATTTTTCTTCTAATGTTGTATTTATTGTTCGTACTTTAATTCCTGCATTCAATGCACAATCTTTGTATGCTGGCCATGATGGTTCAATTACTATCATTTCATCACCTGGATTTAGTAATGTACTGATTGCTGAAAAAATTAAGAACCTTGCACCTGGACTTACTATAATATTTTCATTTGTAACCTCCACATTGAATTTTTTTGAAACATATTTTGCAAGTGCTTCTCTAAAAACTGGCATACCTTTTGCTTGCCCGTATTTCATAAATCCTTTCTCAAAAACTTCTGTTAATGATTTTTTAACAATTTCTGGTGGCAAGAAATCTGGTTCCCCTACTTCCATATGTATTATTTTTTTACCCTTTTGTTCAAGTGATTTTGCTTTTAAGAAAATTGAAAGATGTGTTTGTTTATTTTCTGATTGAACTTTTATTGACTCATTTAATAAAAAATTTAAAAATTTTGATGCTAATGTTTCATCTAAACCTATTTCTTTAGATACTTGAATGATCTTTCCACGTAAATTATCTTCACGTTCTTCATCTGTAACTCCTTTTCCAATATTTTTTTTAATTTCACCAATTTCTTTTGCAATATCTGTTCTAGTTTTTAGTAAATTGATCATTTCTAATGTAACTGCATCCATTTTATTTCTAAGATTGTTAATATCTGACATTTTTTTATAAACTAGGTTTGATTGTACCTGTGATAAGTGCATGATCTGCTATGGTTAGAGCTACTAGTGAATCAACTACTGGTGCTGCTCTTGGTACTACACATGGATCATGTCTTCCTTTTACTTGAAGTATTGTATTTTTTTTATTCTTAATATCTACAGTACTTTGTTTTTGAGCAATTGATGATGCTGGCTTAAATGCAATTCTCATTGTAATTGGCATTCCATTTGAAATTCCTCCCAGTATCCCTCCTGAATTATTACTTTTTGTTACAATTTTTCCTCTTTTCATTGTGTACAAATCATTATTTTCTGAACCAAATAATTCTGAACCTCTAAACCCTGAACCAAATTCCACTCCTTTTACTGATGGAATTGAAAAAATTGCTTTACTCAAGTCTGATTCTAATGAACTAAAAATTGGTTCTCCTAGTCCTACTGGTACATTAGTTGTAATTGATTCAATTATCCCACCTAGAGAATCACCTTTCTTTTTTGCGTCTAAGATTGACTCCCTCATTTTTTCAGCTGTTTTTTCTTCTGGACATCTTACTTCATTTTTATAAATTGTTTTTGCCATTTTTTCATTGAATTCTTTTTCCATCTTTATTTTTCCAATTTGTGAAGTAAATGAATTTGTTTTAATTCCTAATGTTACTTTAAGTAATTTTCTTGCAATAGCACCGCCCATTACATGTGTTGCCGTTAGTCTTCCTGAAAATCTCCCTCCTCCTCGATAATCATTATATTGATTATACTTCATCATTGCAGGATAATCTGAATGACCTGGTCTTAATTTTGTTTTTAAATTTTCATAATCTTTCGATTTTTGATCTGCATTCCAAATTAACATTGTAATGGGTGCGCCTGTTGTGAAGCCTCTGAAAATCCCTGATATCACTTCTACAACATCCCCTTCTTTTCTTTGTGTTGAAATTAAATTTTGACCTGGCTTTCTTAGGTTTAACATCTCTTGTATTTCTTTTTCATCTATTTCCAATCCTGCAGGACATCCATCTAATACTGCTCCAATTGATCTTCCATGACTTTCACCAAAACTTGTCAAGGCAAGACGCTGGCCAATAGAATTTCCCGGCAACACATGATCTATGTTAAGTGATGTTTATAATTCCTCGTGGTTTTAGCAAAAATTCATCTATTGTTGACATTTGCTATTGTAAGTGAAATTGATGATTTTTTTATCTATCTTGAGATTTTTTTAGCTTTATTGGGCACTTTTTTTTTTGAAAACTTTCTATATCCTTTCAATTTTTGCGCCTAATCTGTTCATTTCCTCTATGAAATTGGGATATGACACTTCCACTGATTTTGAATCCGTTACAATACAATTTCCAATATATGTTCCAGCAATGCAAAATGCCATGAATAATCTGTGATCATTTTCTGAATCTAGTTTTGCCCCAGTAAGACTATCTGACGATTCTAAAATTAATCCATCTTCTTTTTCATCCACCTTTATTCCTATTTTTGGTAATTCTCTTGCAAGAATTGCAATTCTATCTGTTTCTTTTAATCTTGCATGTTTTACATTTACAATTTCTATTGGTTTTGATGAAATTAATGATAAAATTGCTAGTGGTGGCAAGAGATCTGGTGAATTTCTTAAATCAAACTTCCCTCCTTTTAATTTTTCAGGCGATTTAATTTTAATTTCATTGTCGTTAATTGTAACTGATACTCCTAATTGTTCTATAAAGTCAATGAATGCTTCATCCCCTTGTGGTAAGTCTCCCATACTTCCTTTGATTACTACGTCTTCCCCGTTAAGTATAGTAAATGAAAGAAGTAATGCTAAACTTGAAAAATCAATTGGAACACTAAATGTTGTATTTTTATAAATTTGTGGTAGTATATTGTATTTTTTATATGGAATTAATGTTTTAACTGACACTCCAAATTTTCTCATAGTTACTATTGTTGCATCTAAATATGGTTTTGAAACCAAATCTCCTTCAATTGTTAAATTAATTCCATTTTTTGTTAGTGGTGCACTAATTAATAATGATGAAATAAATTGACTAGATAAATTTCCTGGAATCCGTATGTCTCCACCTATGATACTTCCTTTAATTTTGATTGGTGGGCTTCCATTTGTTGAACTACATTTTGCACCAATACTTGACAGTGCATCTAATAATGGCTGCATTGGTCTTTTTTGTAGACTTGCATCTCCTGTTAAAGTAATTTCTTCTGAAAACAAACTGGCAATTCCCACTGCAATTCTAATTGTTGTTCCTGAATTTTCAGTATTAATTTCAGGTACGTTTGTACCAATTTTTATTGATTTTTTTACAATTATATCTGAACCATTTAGTTCGATTACTGCTCCAAATTTTTTACATGCTTCAATTGTTGCTTTTGTATCTGCTGATAATAACACATTCTCTACTTTGCTGTTATTTCCTGCAAGTGATGCAAGAAAAATCCCTCTATGTGTATAGCTTTTGTTTGAAGGGCAATTTATTTCCCCTTTGATTTTTGATTTTTCTATCTTACAGTTCATATACTTCTGCCTTTTTGTTATTTACTTTTGAAACAATTATGTTCCCCTCTAATGCTAAAAATATTTTTTTAACATTTGATTCATTTTCTTTTTTTACAATTGCAGCTATTGATGGACCATTTCCTGAAACTGATGCCCCTAGTGCTCCTTTTTCAATTAAATCTACAATAATTTTAGGATCTGAATTTAAAATAGCTGATGCTGCTAACCCATTCATTGTCATGGCTTCCCAATATTTTCTCCCTTTTGCTAATTTCCACGCATTACTAAAAATTGCCGACAGTATCTTTAATTTTTTTAAATTTCCTCTTTTACGATTTTTTGGAATAAAAATAACTGCAATTAAATTTGATGGTACTTTTTCAAAATGTACTCTTTTTCTTTTTCCATTATCTGTTACATTAAATCCTCCATAATAACAAGAACATGCATCATCATATGCTCCTGTAATACTCACTTTAGATTCAATTGATGCATCCACACCAGCTAGTAAAATCTGCTGATCTGTTAATTTTGGTTTAAATATTTTTGCACATGCTAATGCAACTGCTGATGATATTGCACTGGAACTTTTTAATCCATATCCTGTTGGAATTTCTGAGGTCAATGTAATTGTTATTTTGTTTTTTTCTAAATCTTTTTTAGATATAATTTTTTCAATTGTTTTATTGATCAAACGTGAGCTAAGGTTTTTATTTTCTGATTGAATTATGATTCCTTTTCCTTCTGATGTTTCTACTATGGCTTCAACTTTTAATGCAATTCCTACTGTTGCGCCTTTTTTATTTGCAATTGCACTAACTATAGAAACTGCTCCATGGATAGTGGCCTTTGCTTTTGCCATCAAAATCCTCCTAACAATGCTTTTTTCATTGCATTATGAGGTGCTTTCATGTCGTGCCAAATTTCAAATGCTCTAACAGCCTGTCCTAGGAGCATTTCGTATCCATAAATTATTTCTAATTTTTTTTCTTTTGCTTTTTTAATAAAATCTGTATTCATTGGAGAATATACAATATCATATGCTATTGTTTTTTCTTTTACACCCTCAAATGAAATTGGACTTGATTCATCCTTTAACCCTATGGCTGTGGCGTTGATAATTATGTCATAATTTTCTATGTTTTCATTTACATCTTCTATTTTTTTTGTACTTGTGGTTAATCCAATTTTTGTTGCAAATTCTGATAAATTATTTGCATTTTCTATTGTTCTGTTTACTATAACTAAACTTTTTGCCTTTTCTTTAGTCATTCCTGCAACAATTGCTCTTGCAGCTCCCCCTGCACCAATTAATAGTATTTTTTTATTTTGTATTGAGATATTTCTTTTTTTAATTGGTTCCAAAAAACCATCCATATCTGTATTGTATCCTTTCAATACGCCTTCATTATTTACAACTGTGTTAACTGCACCAATTATGCTACATGACTCATCTATTTTATCTAAATATTTCATCATCTCAATTTTATGTGGTATGGTGACATTAAATCCTGTTATTTTTATTTTTTTAAGCCCTTCTACTCCCCCTTCTAATTCTCCTTTTGGTATTCTATATCCTATGTATGATGAATCTAAATTTAATTCTCTAAATGCTGCACTGTGGATGTTTGGAGATAATGAATGATCAATAGGATCACCAATAACTGCAAAACTTTTTCCCATATTATTTTCTTGAGTAATATGATTGATTTAAACTCTCAATTTTCTATTTACTTCTTTTCAGATTAATTATTTTCTTAACTTCATCTATGCTAAATTGTCCTGGGGCAACTGCTTTTCCTAATGATACGTAGGTATATGGACTGCCTAGATATAGGCATAAAATTCTAGATATTTTACCTAAATCCCCCATTGCAAATGAAATTAAATTATTTTTTCCTTTACTATTGTATAATTCTAACATTCTGGTTGAATCATATGTTGATTTAGAAGTACTGACAATTTTTACATTGGATGAAAATTTACTCATCTGTTTAATTTTGTTTTTCAATTCTGAAGATTTTGGTGTCTTTTTAAAATCGTGCCAAGAAACTAATAATTTTGTTTTTGTTAATTTTAGATATTTGACTAATTCTTTGTTTTTCTTTAGTGTGTTAAATTCAATATCTAGTAAAAATGGATTATATTCTGCAATCAATTTTATTATTGATATTCTTTCTTTTTCATTTCCTGGAAATACACCTCCTTCTATTTTTGGTCTTAACGTACATACAATTCTGTTTAGATCTTTTTTTATTATTTCTAGTACATTTGGAATTTGTTCAATTTTTAAAAAGTCTAATCTAACTTCCACATAATCTGATTTTTTTAATGCAATTTTTAATTTAGATTTTATTTTATTTGGTGTTTTTTCTGCAATTGATATACAAGTTTTGTATTTCATTTTTATTTTTCTAGTATGTACTCATCTGAAACTTCCATTCCAAAATGTCTACCTGTTGCAGGTTTTGAATGAGCCATTACTATGTCTCCTTTTTTTAGATGTGTTACTGATACAAGTTGTCCATTTGGCTTGACAAATCTAATCGTCTCTGCATCTTGTGCAATAATTCCTCCTATCTCATTTCCTACTGAAGCTTTTATCATCAACATTGGTCTTCTTTCAATTTTTGCCCTTCCTACAGTTGCTCTACGTGCCTTTCCTTTGGAATTTAGAATCAATACTTCAGATCCTGTTTCAACTTCTGATAAGTAATTTGTAGTTCCATCTGGTGATAGTGTGTAGCAATGCACTGCACCTGCATTTACTCTAAATGGTCTTGGTGATGTGAATGACGATCCTACTGATTCATTATGGACAAGAAACAAAAAATTTGATCTATTTCCAATCAACATCCCTTCTCCTTTATGTAATATTGATGCTGTATCTACACAAACCCTCTCCCCATCCCCTACTTCCTTAATTTCAATAATTTTAGCAGGTTTCATATCAAAGCTTTTGGTTCCTAGATACACCATTGCTTCTCTTACTTCCTTAATTGATGATGTACTGAAAATTACTCCATCTACACCTACTTCTAAAATTGAAAACATTTTTCTTACTTCTTGCGGAGTTCTTGCAATGGAAAAAATCTTAGTGTGTATTTTATGTAATTTGGCAATTATGTTTTCTAATGGGATAATTTTCCAATCTTTAACTTCAATTATTACAAAATCTAATCCTTTTTTTGAAACTGCTAAAACATCTTCGATATCTGAATTTGATAATACTTCAAATTTAATTCCAACTTTTTTTCCTTTTGGTTTGGATGCTCCTTCTTTTTCTAATACTACATAATTTGAAGAATTTGATGTAGACACTGTTTGTAATTTTGTTTTTTTCTTACCTAATTTTTTAGGATCCAAATAGATTATTTTAATTCCTTCATTTTCTAACTGTGGCAAAAACTTTGATAATTGTGTCTGATTTACTTTTGGTAAAATTATTAATTCTCTATTTTTACTCAATTCTTTTCATTGCTTCCTTTGCTGTCCCTTTTTTGAAAATTATCTCAGCTAATGCCTCGACCATTTTTTCAGGTGTTTTATGTGCAAAGATGTTTCTACCATATGTTACTCCTTTGGCTCCTGCAGTTATGGCGTCTTCAGTCATTTGAAGAATATCTAAATCTGTTTTTGTTTTAGGTCCGCCTGCAATCACAATTGGAACTGGTGTACTTTTAACAATTTTTGCAAATGAATCGATATCTCCTGTGTATAATGTTTTAACAATATCTGCTCCAGATTCTGCACCAATTCTTGCAACATGTCCTACTATTTCTGGATCATGTGGATTTGGAACATTTTCTCCCCTTGGATACATCATTGCTAAAAGTGGCATTCCCCACCTATGACATTGATCTGCTGTCATTCCAAGTTGCTCTAACATTTCTGGTTCCTCTTTACCTCCAATGTTGATGTGAAGTGAAACACCATCAGCTCCTAGTGCAACTGCTTCTTTGACTGTACCTGTTAACATCTTTCTGTTAGGTGATAATGATAATGAAGTACTACTTGAAAAATGAACTAAAATTCCAATCTTTGGTGGTTTTGGTAATGCTTTGATTATTCCTTTGTTAATAATTACACTAGTAAGTCCATGTCCTTCACATTTGTAAATTATATCTGATGGATCTTCGAGACCTTCAATAGGCCCATTTGAAATTCCATGATCCATTGGAATACATAACATCTTTCCCTTTCTCATAATTCGATTTAATCTAATTTGAGTTGCTGATACCATGTTTTGTTTTGTTCTTTCAGCCCTACTTAAAAATAACGTGCATTTGCATGCTCAAATTTATTTGAAATTAAGCATAATTTATTCATTAATTCTTAATTCTGTTTTCTATCAAGAATTAAATAGAAATTCTAAAGGATGTATAATAATTGAGTCAAACTACTGAGCAAATACAAAAAAGTAATATTAAAGATATTTTAGAAAATTCTCTTAAAGGTATTAGACCTGGATCTGAAGATATTTTGAGACTTTTAGAATCTGATGATGTTCATTTAATGGGATTAGTTTCTGGATACCTAACAAAAAAACAATTTGGCAATAAAGCCTCTTTTGTAAATAATATCATTTTGAATTACACTAATGTCTGCATCACTGATTGCAAATTTTGTGCATTTTATAGATCTCCTGGAGCTAAAGATTCTTACACTTTATCTCTTGATGAAATTGAAACTCGTGTTAAAACCTCTTATGACATGTTTAAAATTCGTCAAGTTTTGATTCAAGGTGGACATAATCCAAATTTAAAAATTGAATATTATGAAGATGCATTCAAAATGATTCGTAAAAAATTTCCAACTGTTGGTGTCCATGGATTATCTACATCTGAAATTGATATGATTGCAAAAGTTGAGAAATCATCTACAAAAGAAATTTTATCTCGATTAAAAGATGCAGGTTTACAATCTATTCCTGGTGCAGGTGCTGAAATTTTAACTGATTCTGTTAAAGACATTATTAGTCCAAAGAAAATTTCCAGTGCTGATTGGATTCGAATTATGGATGAGGCACATTCTATGGATATTCCTGGTTCTGCTACAATGATGTATGGTAGTGTTGAAAACAATAATGATATTGTTGAACATTTTTCTAAAATTATAAAATTACAAGAAAAAACTAACGGATTTATGGCTTTTATTCCCTGGAACTTTGAACCAAATAATACTTTGATGCAAGATGAGGGTATTGTTGAATATGGATCTGGAGGAATTCAACTTTTGAAAATGATTGCAATCTCTAGATTAGTTTTAGATGGATTAATTCCACACATACAATCTTCCTGGTTAACTAATGGGGTTGGTATGGCACAACTTGCTTTACAATATGGTGCTGATGATTTTGGTGGTACTCTTATTGGTGAAGAAGTAGTTTCATGTACTGGTGCACGTTCAACTGAATTAACTGATAAAATTATTATTGATGCTATTCATCAAATAGGTTATCAAGTTGAAGAAAGAGATAATTTCTATAATCCTATCAATGTATTATAATCCATAATCCGACCACCTAGAATCCACTAGGTTTTTTGTTTTCTCATCTACTTTTACTTGCTGTTGAATTTCCCTCATATATCCTTCCTCTCTAGTTTTTTGAGTTGCATCTATTCCCATTTTAGAACCTAAATTGACTAATGGTGATGCTGGATCTAAAGTATCTGTAGGTGTATTATTTATGATTACTGTGTCTCTTGCTGCATCAGACCTTGTAGTAATGGCCCATATCACATCATCCATATCATGCACATTGATATCTTCATCAACTACTACAAACATTTTGGTGAGTGAGAGTTGTCCCATTCCCCATAACCCCATCATGACTTTTTTTGCTTGACCTGGATATCTTTTTTTTATTGAGATTACTGCAAAACCTTGAAACCATCCTGCAGCTGGCATGCTAAAATCTATTACTTCTGGATGAAACATTTGAACAAGGGGTAAAAATGAACGTTCAATAACTTTTCCAATATAAGCATCTTCTAAAATTGGTTTACCTACAACTGTTGTAACATAAACTGGATTTTTCCTTCTCATAATTCCTGTTAATGTAAATGTTGGATATGGTTCTACAGGTGTGTAGTATCCTGTATGATCTCCAAATGGACCTTCATCCCTAATGTCTGCAGGATCAACATATCCTTCTAAAACAATTTCTGCATTTGCTGGAACATCCAAATCAATTGTTTTACATTTTACTGTCTTAATTCCTTCTTTTCTAGTAATCCCTGCAAATAGATATTTGTCTAATCCTTCTGGAACTGGTGCAATTGATGAAAATATTGTTGCAGGTTCTCCTCCAAAAATTATTGCTGCTGGTATTTTTTCTCCTTTATCTTTTGCAATATCTCCGTGATTTGCTCCTCTCTTGTGTTTTTGCCAATGCATAGATGCATGTGTTTTATCTATAATTTGCATTCTGTAAACTCCTAGATTTCGAACTCCTGTTTCTGGATGTTTTGTTGCAATTAATCCTAATGTTATGAAACGTCCTGCATCATTAGGCCATGATTTTATGATTGGCAAGTCATCAAATGATGCATCCGTTGATGTGAATTCCGTAACTAATCCACTAGATTCTGATTTGGGAAATGATGCTGTCATTTTTGAAAGTTCGGGAAGTTTTTTAATTTTATTTAGTAAACCTGATGGCATATCCATTTTTGTCATATCTGTAATACGGTGTCCAATTTCTGTAAAATCTGTCATTTCAAGTCCAATCTCGAGTCTTTTCATTGAACCAAATGCATTTCCTAAAACTGGCATAGTATGACCTTTTACATTTTCAAAAAGAATAGCAGGACCATTTGAATACATTTCTCTTCTTAAAATTTCTGCAATCTCTAAATCTGGATCTACTTCTGTTTTGACTCTTTTTAATTCCCCTTGTTTTTCAAGCTCAATGATGAATTCTTGAGTATCTTGTATTGGCACATTCAAGCTCTTCTTAAATCAGGTATAAGCTTAACTGGATTTTTTTATAACTTTGTTACTATCTACATTGGTGGCAATTCTGTTTTTTTGTCATGCCCCCCTGAACCAAATTTACAGTAGAAACATAATTCTGATTCCATGTATTTTAATTGCTCAATTTGAATTGCACCTAACTTCAAAGCAATTTTAGTTAAAATTCTGTATTTCAATGGCATTGCTGGAATTACTTCATCCAAATATACTCTGTAATGATCTGGACAAAACTTTAGTGTGACTTTGGATGGTTCTTTTCCTTTTTCATTTACTTGTTTTGTAAAATTAATCTGTTCTCTGATGTATTCATGTTTAGGACACGGACAATTTCTACCTCCAGGATGTTTGTATGCTGGTATATTTTTCCAATCAAATTCGGGATATTCTTTTTCAAAGTCATCCATATTAGAGATCATTTAATTTAACATATAAAATTGATCATGTTTGCGTACCTAATTCAAACCAAATGTACATAAACCCCGAATTAGGCATGAAAATTAATGGCAGCTGCTAAAAAGCAAACAAAAAAAGATCTTGAAAAGAAGATTGCCGCATTAGAGGCAAAACTAACAAAATTAACTAAACAATTTGATCCTCCTTCTGTCTCAAAATCTAATAAAGCCTCAAAACCAGCTGAGACAGCAAAACCAGCAGAAACTAAACCTGCAGAGGTAAAACCAGCTGAAACAGCAAAACCGAAACCTACACTTCCAAAAGGTTCTACACCAAAACCCCAAGAAGCTCCAAAACCAGCTGAAACAAAATCAACAGCTCCAACAACTTTGCAAGATGCATTAGAAAATGCATACATGAATGCAGCAATGACTGATTTCCATCAGTACAGAGCAAAAGTTACTGGATACACACCAGCACCTAACAGATACTTTGTTAGAGGCACAGCACCTGTAGGTAAAATTCCAACCAAAAACTGGAATGATCAAAAAGCAACAGTAACTGGTTATACACAACCATCTGACCAATACTTTGCAACAAGACCTAGACTTGCATATCATCCAGCAGAGAAACGATTTGGAAGTTTCAGTGGTATATCTATGACTGTTGATGGGCTTACTGAACAAACAAAACTAAAAGAAGTTCCTAAATTAACTCCACAGGAAACAGAAAAATTGGCAAAAGAATCCTATGCTTCAGAAATGAAAGGAAAAGGTTCGTTACCAAAAGGTTTCTAATTCATAATACCTATTATTTTCTATTTTTATTCTTCTTTAACTTTAGTTGTATATTTTTATTTTCTTAACTTTATTATGTAATTTGAATCTCTGATTATTATGGAACAAAATGATATTGATGAAATTCTTGACTACATTAATGAAAAATTTGATGCAAATATTCCAAGTTTTGTTAAAATGTTAATTGGGAAAAAAATCCACAAATTACAATCATTTGATACTAGTTCTTTACCTGATTCTTTAAGAAATTGTACTGTTGAAGAATTAATTATTATTTTTAAAAATGAATTGGATTCTAAACGATTAAAATTATAATTTATTTCTCTATTACAATTATTTATTTTATCGATGTTTGTTTTTACATATTTTTTTAAAAAAGTAATATGCTTCTTTTATCTTAACTATGCTGTATATGGGTCCAAAAATTCATTGTCCTAATTGCCAAGAAAATGAATGGCTTGAAAACAACGAATTAAGCTATCTTCCTCAAGTAATTCAATTGGAAGATGGAAAATATGTTGCAGATGCTGAAAATGGAATTCATGTAAGATTATGGAGATGTAACAATTGCATGTTTGTGATGCAATTTTGGGAACCTGATTAATCATTATATAAAACAATTCATAAAATTTTCATTAATTTAATTAGAAAAATGTATTTTTTTTAATTTAATTCACTTATTTTTCTAATTCTAAACAAAATGTAAATAAACAATGAAATTACTAGTTATTTAATGGCAGCAAAGCGAAAAACTAATACAAAAAAAGTTACCAAAAAAGTTACAAAAAAAGATACAAAAAAAGATACAAAAAAAGCTCTTGAAAAGAAGATTGCCGAATTAGAGGTAAAACTAACAAAATTAACTAAACAATTTGATCCTCCTTCTGTCTCAAAATCTAATAAAGCCTCAAAACCAGCTGAGACAGCAAAACCAGCAGAAACTAAACCTGCAGAGGTAAAACCAGCTGAAACAGCAAAACCGAAACCTACACTTCCAAAAGGTTCTACACCAAAACCCCAAGAAGCTCCAAAACCAGCTGAAACAAAATCAACAGCTCCAACAACTTTGCAAGATGCATTAGAAAATGCATACATGAATGCAGCAATGACTGATTTCCATCAGTACAGAGCAAAAGTTACTGGATACACACCAGCACCTAACAGATACTTTGTTAGAGGCACAGCACCTGTAGGTAAAATTCCAACCAAAAACTGGAATGATCAAAAAGCAACAGTAACTGGTTATACACAACCATCTGACCAATACTTTGCAACAAGACCTAGACTTGCATATCATCCACCTCAAAAAAGATTTGGAAGTTTCAGTGGTGTAGCTATGACCGTACAAGGTGTTGCTCTAAAAGCAACTGCTCAAGAAGCTCCAAAACCACAAGTTTCTGAACAAGCACCTCCACCACAAACTGCTCCAAACAATGATGGTAAATCTAAACAAGACAAATTGTCTGATTATGAATCTGATTATTTGAAAAGATTGGAACAGCAAAAAATTGATGATGCAAAAACTGCAGTAGAAGAAGCAGCAGCAGAAGCTCAAGCAAAAGTATCTACTAACACGAAAGGTGGTGCATTACCAAAAGGATTTGAGGCAAAAGCAGAACCAGAGCCAGCTAAATCTTCTAAAGGTACATTACCAAAAGGCTTCTAATCTTTTCTTTTATTTTGTAAAATCTTCTAGTACTTGTTTTGCATGTCCTTTAGGTTTTACCTTGGAATATATTTTAAAAATTTTACCTTCTTCATTTACTAAAAATGAACTTCTAGTCACTCCCATGTATTCTCGTCCCATGAATTTTTTCATTCCCCAAACACCAAATGCATTTGACACCTCTTTTTCTGTATCTGATAATAGGGGATATTTGATTCCCATTTTAGTACAGAATTTTTTATGTGAGGTTATATCATCTGGACTAATTCCAATAATCTCGATTCCATTATCTTGGAATTTTTTATATTCTGTTGAAAATTCATCTGCTTGTGTTGAACACCCTGGTGTAAAATCTTTTGGATAAAAGTAAATCACATGCTTCTTTCCTTTGTAATCTGTTGATTTTACTTTATTTCCATTTGCATCATTAATTGTAAATTTTGGAACAGATTCTCCTTCTTCAATCATATATTTCCAAATTTTTATTTCTATATTAAAAGAATCCTTTCTTTCACCATGTACCCGTATCCTCTCTATGATCCAATCCAAATACCATGTTTTATATTGAAATCTCTGAGGGGTTGCTTTATGGTTAATACCCGAGCATGGCTTGCTGAAGCAATTGCAACATTTGGATTGGTATTCTTTGGTCCATTATCTGTAATTCTAGCAGTTGTTGTTTTCGGTGATGGATCATTATCTACAGAAGCAATTATTATGATATCTTTGGGTCACGGTGGTGCAATTGCATTAATGGTATATGCATTTGGTCACGTTTCAGGGGCTCACATTAATCCTGCAGTAACAATTCCTATGATGATTACCAAAAAAATTGGTGTCAAAGATGGCATTGGATATATTCTATTTCAAATAATTGGTGCAGTTATTGCAACTGCAACATTAGCTGTCATATTCCCAGAAATTGGAAAACAAGTACTCTGGGGTGCTCATGGTGGACCAAGTGATATAATCAATGGTAGTGTAATATCTGCTGTAGTTTTAGAAATAATTTTCACATTCTTCTTAGTAGTTGTAATCTTTATGACTGCTGTACACAAAAAAGCACCAAAGAGTGTTTATGGTGCAGCAATTGGTGGTATGGTTTTCTTGTTACACTTAGTTGGCGTACCTTTAACTGGTGCATCTATGAATCCTGCAAGATCATTCTCTCCTGCATTAATTTCAGGTGATGCTGGTTTATGGGAAGTTCAATGGATATACTGGGTCGGTCCAATTATTGGTGGTATTATTGGTGGTGCTTTAATGACATACATCTATACTAACAAAGCCGAAAAAGAAGAATAATTTTTCAAATACCAACATTTTTAAAAATTTAAGATAATTTTTTTCATTATGTCTTTGCCAAATGATTTACTTGAATTATTCATTTCTGAATCTGATAAATTAGAAAATCTTGTTAACGCCATGAATTTTGATGATGAATTAAATGTAAATCAAATTGTTGAAGTTTATTATCAAATTACAAATATTTCTTCAATGATTATAGTGATGAAACAGCAACTTGATCAAACTAATAATATTGCTTTACATGAAAAAATTCTAAATACTAAAAAATTTATCTCTGACAAATTTAATTCTGATATTCATCCAAAAATCATACAAAGTATTGCTCACTCAATATCTAATATTACTGGTAATTTACAATCTCTTAATTCTGAGCAAAAATCCAAAGAAACTATTGAAAATGAGGCTATATTGTATGAGAAATTACGAGAAATAATGAGTACTAAAGAATTTGTACAGCAATATGATGCAGGTTTGTCTAATGATTGAAAAACTTGCTGAAAATCTGGTAAATCTAAAAAAAGAATTTGTATCTAATTATATTGGAACTAGTCAGATTCAAGAATTAATTCCTACTTCTAACTCTGAATCGTTTCCAATTGATCAATCTGAATTAAATTTACTTCATGAATACGCAACTAAAAATCCAATTTATTATAATTCCTTTGAAAAAATAATTGATAATATTTCTTGTGTTGTTTATGAAGGTGACATTAACAAATATTGGTTAAACAGTATACAACATGATTCAAGTCATGCTCCTTTTTCTCCAACATGGATTATGTCTGGATATGTCATGTCATTATTTGCAAAAAAAAATGGATATTCTGAAATAATTGATATTGGTTCTGGTGATGGACGTATTGCATATTGTGCTAAGATACTTGGCATGGAATCGTATAGTATTGAACTTGATAGTATGTTAGTTGATCTTCAAAAATCATTAACAATTAATATTAATTTTAATCCAAATTGTTTTGATGCAGTGCAATTTGATTATTCTTCATTGAATCTGTCTAGACCCTTATTTTTCATAGGCGGTATTGCTCAAATGGGTGGATTGGAATTAGCAACAGGTGTGTTGAACAAAATTAAATCTAATTCTAATTTGTGGAATAATGCTGGTTGGGCTTTTGCTGGAACTTTATCAAAAAAATATCCTGTAGATCCAAAAAATAATGCTGGATGGGGTAGTTTTATTGAAAATAATGATCTACAGTTAATTCAAAATATTTCATTGCCCACTGCTTGGTCATTTCATGAATCTGATGAAACACAATATATTTTTGCAAAACCTCTTTGAGTAATAGTAATCCAAATTAAGTGTCACTTTCAAAATGTTCTTGGACACGTGGCTCAGCTTGGATAGAGCAAGCGCTTGCGGAGTGCTAGGTCGTCGGTTCAAATCCGATCGTGCCCGTTTATCCTCTTATTATGACAATTCCGTGAAATTTTGTTTATTCTTAAATAATATCTTCTTTCAATATAGTGATGAGCCGTCAGGATTTTGATTCTAATTTAATTTTAGTCAAAGATGTTATGACTAGAGTAATTATTTCTGTAAATAATGACACCACTGTATTTCAAGTGGCAAAAATGATGGAGCAAAGTGGAATCGGTGCTGTTCTTGTAAAGAAAAATAGTGATCTTTGTGGTATTATTACTGATAGAGATTATGCAACAAAAATTGTGGCTCATAATTTATCGTCTGATACTTTAGTGGAGCAAATAATGTCCTCACCGTTAATTACAATTAATTTTGATGAATCAATTTCTGCTGCAGCCGAAAGAATGACTAATAAAAAAATTAGAAAACTTGCAGTAACTGATAATGGAAATGTAATTGGACTAATTACTTCAACTGATTTAGTTACTCAACTTGCTAAATAATTAGAATGTTTTTGTTTTTCTGAGAAATATTGTTATTGATATCATGTAACATGTTGTTGCAATAATTTCTGAAATTATTGATGCTAAATATGGTTCAATACCTATTTCTAACAAATAATACAAACTTGGCCATCTAATTCCTAGATATATTATCTCTCCAATTCCAAATGATGATATTAATTTTAGTAATTCTTTCTTAATTAATCCTGATTCCATAGTTTTGTACCTTTTTCTATTGTCTATGTAAAACAAACTTGAAAATAATCCAAAATAAATTACATATCCAATAATGATTGTTATGGTTGTAGTCTGGTAATTTTCATAATCTGCTAATAATTGAGCCGCTACTGCAGATAATGATGCTGATGCAATAAAACAAATTATAAAATTTCTGTTAATTTGTAATAACTGCTTATTTAATTTCATAATTTATTCGATGATTGAGAACTAATATTTTGTCTTAATTAATACTCTAATTATGAAAAAAAGATGTAATTGGGCAAAAAATGAACCTAATATCACTTATCATGATAATGAATGGGGTGTGCCACAACATAATGATCAAAAATTATTTGAATTTTTAATCTTGGAAGGTGCCCAAGCTGGATTATCTTGGTGTATCATTCTTAATCGTCGAGATGGATATCGTTTTGCATTTTCTAATTTTGATGTAGTTGTAGTTTCAAAATACACTCAAAATCATGTTAAAAAATTACTACAAAATAAAAATATTATTAGAAATAAACTTAAAATTAATTCTGCAATCAATAATGCAAAACAATTTATTAAAATTCAGAAAGAGTTTGGATCTTTTGATGAATATTTGTGGAGTTTTGTGAATCACAAGTCAATTAAAAATAAATTTAAAAAACATTCTGATTTACCTACATATACTAAAATTTCAGAAAAATTAAGTCAGGATCTTAAAAAACGTAGATTTAATTTTGTTGGACCCACTATCTGTTATGCATTAATGCAAGCAGTGGGTATGGTGAATGATCACACAATTGATTGTTTTAGATATTCACAATTATAATTATTAGCATGATCAAAAATCCGATAAATTCTCAAAGATCATAAATAAATTTGAGAGGGTAATTAGAAATTAGTGACATTAGAGGTATTTTAGAATTATTAGGTAAATCTGATGAGATCCTTTTTAGATATGATCTAGAAAATTAATTTATTTTTTTTTTAATTGTATTTTTTTTGTGATATCTTCATACCGATTTAATGGAACTATTTTGACTATACTTGTTGATGCTATTCCTGTATCTATACAGAGTTTTTCTATGTCGTGTGCATGTATCGCATCAATGATAATAATCCACTGATGTTCTAAAACTGACATGTAAAATTCAACAATTTTGTTTATGTTGTATTTTTTCATCTCTACCTCTAATTGGATTTTGAGTTTGAGAAATGTCTCTTTACTTAATTCATTATTCATTGGACATGATTCTGGACTATGTGTTGCAAAAACTCCAAATAACATAATTGGACTATTTTTTACTCCTATTTAATGCATTTTTGTATTTTACTTTTTAACTTGATTCCATGAATCCATTTCTAAAATTTAATATTTACAGTTATTGTAGTAAAAATTGAATTTATAATGAGTGAAAAATCCTTTGCAACTTCTTTATCTTGTATAGATGGTAGAGTTCAACTTCCTATGATTAATTGGATTAAAGAAAAATACTCTGTAGATTTTGTTGATACTATTACTGCACCTGGTATTGATAAAGTAATTTTTGATGGTAATATTGAATCTATTAAAAAAAGTGTAATAATTTCTATCTCTAATCATAAATCATCTCATATTGTTATTTCTGGACACTTTGGATGTGCTGGAAATCATGTTTCTGAGAATGAGCATTTTATTCATATCAAAAAAAGTGTAGATATTGTAAATTCTTGGAATTTGGATGCTGATGTAGTTGGTGTCTGGATTGATGAGAACTTTGCCCCTCATTTAATATAATTTTTTTTATCTCTAACCATAAATCATACAATGTTCGCATTCACATACTTCTTGCTCTTTTGATTTTTTTAGACATTTTTTATGTTGACCTGCTTGACATTGAACGCATACTTCTTCAATATTTTTTACTTCGGTGTATTTTTTAGATTGATCAAATCCAAAACCTCCATCTTGTGGTCCTACCATAAACTTTCTTTACTTTATCTAGTATTTCTAGTTCACTAATTTAGTACACTTTTGATGGTGTCCTGTAATTGTATTTTATTTTCTTCAATAATCCCTCTAATTTCAAAAGTATCTACATATCCTCCTGCTGATGCACGTGTTGCTTTGAGTAGATAATGTAATGATCCTTCTTCAATTTTTCCAACATAGTACCCATAAAGAAAATCTAATTCATCATTGCATTTCCAAATTTTTTTAATATTTGGAAAAGTTTGTTCAATTTCAGTAGGTATTTCTTTTATTCTTCTTTTGATGTAATTGTCTAATGATTTTCTAATTGTAGAGTCTTGAAGCAATTCAATTTTTACTTGATACTTGTTACTTTTTAGTCCTTATTTCCCATCCTTCTTTTTTCATCATCCTTATTATCCCACATATGCATGGTGCCTCTAATCATAAATGAGCCTACTATTATTGCCACTAATCCCCCTATCACAAATACAAATAATTTTCCAATATCTTTGATACTTGCCAATGGTATTTCCTTACTGTCATTCTAATTATAACTGTCTGAACTTATGAATTAGATTCAATAATGAGTTTAATATTTTTTTGAACATGACTAAGAGGCAGCAGGTTGTTGCATGGATTGCAATGATTGGAGGGGGTATTGCATATTTCTTCGTTCAATTCAAACTCACTGAAATGATGCGCTGATCCTCAAAATTAATTACATTCAGTTTATTTAAAATAATGTTGTCTACTATTACTTCTGAAATTAAGGCTTTTTTGAATGCTCAAAAACTAGGTTACGTTGCTACAGTTTCTTCAGATGGGAAACCAAACATATCTCCAAAAGGAACTATAATTTCATGGTCTGATAACCTTCTTGCATTTGCAGATATTCGTTCTCCAGATACCATGAGTAATTTACAAAATAATCCTTTTGTAGAAATTAATGTAATTGATCCTTTATCTCGTAAGGGATATTTGTTTGCAGGAACTGCTGAAATAATTAAAGATACTCCCATGTATGTTGATATCCTTCATCATTATCGATCTAATGGAATTCAAAGTTCAATTAATTCTATTGTAATCGTATCTATCTCATCTATTTCTACAGTTACTTCCCCTCTTTATGATTTAGGTAAAAGTGAAGAAGAAATAAAATTAAAATGGAAAAAATATTTTAATAATTTATAATTTGTTGGTTTAGTTTGCTGATGATTTAATTTTCATTAATTCTTGTCGTGTTTTTTTATGGGCTTCTCTTTCTTCTTCTAAAAGTCCTTGTATTTGTTCTAGTTCTTTTTGTGTTGTGGTTAATTTTGATTTTAATGATCCTACAACTACACTTGCAGCTTCTATTATGCCTGCATTTGTTTTTTCACTAGTATTTTCTCCTTTGATATCTTTTTCTTCTTTTGATGTTAAGATGCTTGTATCCTGAAATTGATCTTTTCTATCTAATTCTTTTTTAGCGTTGTATAATCTAGAATTTGCTTTATCTAATTCTTTTCCCACTTCTACCTGTTGTTTTCTTATTCCATGTAATGATGATTGTCCTTTTATAATTTGTTCTTTAATTTCATTATGTTCTTTTGTCATTTTATCTAATTCCTCTTTTATTTTTTTGAATTCTTTTTCAGTTTTATTAAATTCATTAATTGATTTTGTATCTTTAATTTGTTGAGAATTCTTAATTTTCTCTCTTATTTCTCTATACTCCCTTTGCACTATGTCTAATTCCATCTTTTTTTGGTTAAACTCTTTTTTTATTAACATTAAATTACTAACTGTTGTATCATATTCTTCTTTGACCTTTTGAATTTTTTCTGTAATATTTGTAATCTCGTCTTGTTTTGTTCTAAATTCATTTTGTTGACTCTCTACTTCTGTTTCTAATTTTTCTTTTAGTACGGATTCATTATTTTCCTCTACTTCTGTTTTCTTTCTACCAAAAAATCCCATGGTCTTCCCTCTTCTTTTCCAAAAGATGAACCTTTCTTTATTGGCGTTTTACCCTGTTTTTGATAAATTTAAGATAAAATCCAATTCCTCCAATGGCTATTCCTCCAACCCATACTATTACACTCAAACTTTTTGGAACAATTGCCTCCTGTGGTCCTATTATTAGCATTAATGCGCCTAAAATTATTAATGCAAATCCTCCGCTGTTTCTACTTTTGTTATGTTCTCCATGAACCATGATTAAAGATACTCTGTTAGTGTTTTAGCAACTTGTTTTCTACCGATATCTATTATGAATGGGCCTATTTTTGGTCCTCTGGAAGTTCCAAGAATTATTTGATATAATATTTTAAAGAAATCTTTTGGTTGTATCTCATTTGCTTTTGCAATTTGATATATTGTATTTTGAATATCTTCTGGTTCTTCTTCTTCTTGTAATGCTGTAACCAGTATTCCTAGTGCTTTTTTAGATATGTCATCTAAATCTACTTCTGTTTTTTCTTGTTCATCAAACTCATCTGAATAATTTCCTGCAATTTCAATTAATTTTTCAATTTCTGGTTCTGGATTTTTTATTACTCCATAATCAATTAGTTTTTTCATCACTCTTTCATTTCTATCTTCTTTGAAAATTTTTGTTAGTTCAATTAAAAGTCTGTAATTAACATGAATGCTTGATTGTTTTGGTGGATTAAGTAAATTGACATATTCATATAGTCCTTTTAATTTAGTTAATTTTGCTTGATTATCTACTTTGATTCTACCAAAGTAAGTATCTTCAAGTTCATTATACTCATTCATTAATCCTGGAATGTCATCAAACCCTAATTCTCTAGCTCCTGTAATTCTTTTGTATAGTAATAACAGAATTGATTTTGAATTACCAAATTCTAGCCATTTTTGTGCTGTGATCACATTACCTAATGATTTTGAAATCTTTTTCCCTTTTTTATCCAAAAACATTTCATATTTTACATGATGTGGATGTGGTACTTCTAAAATTTCATCTGCCACCCAGTCATTTACTTTCACTGAATCCATAATGTCTTTTCCATATGCTTCAAATCTAATGTCAAATGCAGACCAGCGTGCTGCAAATTCTACTTTCCAGGCTAATTTTCCTAAATCTTTTGTAATATCTGCCTCTCCTTCATGGCCACAACCTTTGATCATTTTTGAGCCAATTTCTGTATCATGACATTTGTATTTGACTTTCTTTTCATTACTAATGTATTCTGTAGCTTCTGCAGTGTAGAGCCGATTACATTCTGCACATACTGGAAAATACGGCAAGTATTTTTGATATTTTTCTTGCCCTACTAATTCTGAAATTGCATCTCCAATCTTTACACTGTTTTGTAATATTGTATGAATGTGATCTTTTAGTAATCCTTGTTTGTATGTGTCTATAGCTCTTCTGAATTCATATTTTATTCCAACTTTTTCTAATCCGTCTAACAGAATACTACTCATATGCATACCGTATGAATCATGACATCCATAAGGGTCTGGAATTAGTGATACTGGTTTTCCAATATGTTCTTCTAAACCAAATTCTTGCATTCCTTCTGGAACTTTCCTTAATCCATCTAGATCATCTGAATATGCAATTAATTCTGATTTGTATCCCATATTCTCCAATGCAAGTTTTACTCCGTATGCCCTAACTGCATCTCCTAAACTTCCAATGTGTGGAATTCCTGAAGCCCCCAAACCACTTTCCACTCTTATTAGATCTAAATTTCTTCCTAGTATTTTTTCACGTTCAATTAATTCTGATGCTAATTTATCTATCCATGTTCCTTTACCGATGATTTTTTCTCCTGACATTTCTTTTCACTAATTCAATTTTTTGGACATGTATGGCCCATATAACGAATACCCTAATTTTTGATAATATTCTCTTGTACCTACTGCACTAATCACTAGTATTTTTTTTGCATCAAATTCCTCTTTAGATATTTTTTCAGCTTCCTTCATCAAATTTTTTCCTAACCCTGAATGTTGAATTTCACCTGTTTTCTTCTCTCCTAATTTTAACGATTTTCCATATACGTGAATTTCTCTGACTATACATGTGTCATTATTAATTTCATCCCTATGTGCTTCAGTACTTGGTTTTCTTAATCTCAAAAATCCATAAATTGATTCATTTTTGTCTTCATATGATAAGAAAACCTCTTTTCCTCCTGAGGAGTCATAATCTATTCTGTTTAATTTTACGTCTCCATTGTCTGTTTTTTTATTTGTTAATCCTACCTCTCTACATCTAATACATTTACATGATAATCCTTGTTTTGCAAGATTTTGATGTACAATTTGTCTCAAATTTCCTGATTTTGGTCCTGCTATGATTTCTTTTGGTGAAATTTCCCTTTGTACTCTCATGATTCTAACCCATTTTGGAACCTTCTTTTTTGCTTCTGTTAACACTCTGATCATTTCATCATCTGAATATGGTGTGTATTTCCCTTGCTTGTATTCTTCATACAATGGAGTATTTTCAATAACTAGTGAAGGATAAATCTTCAACATATCTGGGCGTAATTGCGAATCTGAAAATAATTTCTTAAAATCTGCAATGTCTCCTTCTGGTGTCATTGTAGGTAACCCTGGCATCATATGTGCAACAATTTTGTACCCTGAATCTTTTGAAATTTGAAATGATTCTATTACATCATTATAATCGTGTCCTCTATTGATAATTTTATAAACTCTTTCTTGTAATGACTGAACTCCAATTTCCACTCTTGTAATTCCATAACTCAACATTAAATCAACATGTTCTTTCTTACAATAATCTGGTTTTGTTTCAATTGTAAATCCTACATTCCTTATTGATGCATGTTCATTATTGGATTTTGCTTCTTCCAAATTTTTTGAGTCTATCCCATTTTGTGCATCATAACATGATTTAATGAAATTTTTTTGATAATCTTTTGGCATAAATAGAAAAGTTCCACCTACAATCACAATTTCCATTTTTGATGGATCATGTCCAAATGCAATTAATTTTTTAATTTTTGATGTGATTTGTAATTTAGGATCAAATTTATTTGCAATTGCATTTAATGATGATGGTTCTTTTCCGGTATAGCTGTTGGGAGAATTTGACTCAATTCCTCCTGGACAATATGTACATCTTCCATGAGGACATGCATATGGTTTTGGCATTAATGCTATTACTGATACCCCTGATGCTGTTTTTACAGGTTTTCTTATGAGTACATTTTTTAATTTATCAAAATCTGATTTTTTTGCCATTGATAATATTTCATAATTTTTTGGAATTCTATCTAATGAGTATTTTGTACAAATTTTTATGATTTCTTCTTTTACTTGTTTTTTACTTGGATCTTGAATTGTTAAAAGATTCTGAGTAATCTCAGTATATGCTTTAGATTGTACTGAATCTAACTCAATCATGAATATTGCTGATCTGACACCGTTAAAATTTATTCTGATTTTGGTTCTATTGTTTTATTTGATTCATTATTGGCATTTCTTTGCTCTTTTCTATATTCAATTTTTAACCAAATTGGAGTAATGATGGTTGTTACTACTACCATGATTATGATTGTAGAGTATACTTCAGATGTAAGAATTCCAGCTGTTATTCCAACACCTGCTACAATTAATCCCACTTCTCCTCTTGAAATCATTCCAATTCCTACACGCAGTCCTTTTTGTTTGCTTTTTAAAAAATACATTGCAGGAAGACCACATCCAAATAATTTTGTTGTAACTGCAACTACAACTATGACTGCACTCAATACCAAAATATTCAAATCTACTGCTCTTAGATCTACTTGTGCGCCGATGATTGCAAAAAATAATGGTGCAAAAATTAAACCAATTTTCCCAACATAATTTTCTATTTTATCAAAGACTTTGCTTGTTGATAATGCCATACCTACCGCAAATGCTCCTACAATCGGCGACAAACCTATGGACCCTGCAAGAGCTGCTGCACCAAAGAACGCCGCAGTAGCTATTCCTTCAACACTTCCTTTTGCTTTCCATATTCTTGGTGTGATTACCTTTGGAATCACAACTACTGATACAATGAGCATTATTGCAAAGAATCCTAATACTTGTAAAATTGTAATTGTTACTTCTGTAATGTCTATGTTGTCCACTCCTCCATCTGATCCTGCAATGGATGTTACTACTGATAGAACTGCAATTGCTAGAATATCATCTATAATTGCGGCACCTATGATGAGTCTAGCTTCGGGTGTTTTGAGTTTTCCAAATTCACTCAGAACTTGAATTGAAATTGCAATACTTGTTGCTGTAAGCGCGGTTGCAATGAGCATTGATTGTAATGCATCAAATCCAAATAATTGGAAAACTGCGAGCCCTACAAAGAATGGAATGACTACTCCTAATGTTCCAACTACGAATGCTGCTTTTCCACCTTTGAGAAATTCTTTTGGTGTCATTTCAAGTCCTGCCATGAATAAAATTACAATTGCACCCATCTCTCCCAATATTTTGATCTCATCATTGATTTGTAACAATTGTTTTCCATCTATTATTTGCAATCCGCCTAATGCAAATGGCCCCACAATCATACCTGCAATTAATTCTCCTAACACAATTGGAAGTTTTAATCTGAGAAAAAGTTCTGCCATTAATTTAGCTGCAAAAAGAAGTATTCCTACTCCGATTATTGTTTCAATAAAATGGGCTTCACTCATTGTTATCTAATAAAATTAAAGAAATCTGTCATATAAGGTGATGTTGCGTTAAAAATTATTTTTTTGTTGTTAAATTAAGTAATTTTTATTGAGTTTACTGATACTCCTTTTTTAGAAATTACTTGTCCTATTTGCTGACTTTTGATCTTATGTTTTTTAAATATTGATTTAATTTTATTAACTTGATCTTTTGGTGCCATTATACAGAACCCAACTCCCATGTTGAAAGTTTTGTACATTTCTTCTGCCTTCACCCCTTGATCTTGTATTAATCCCATAATTGGAGGTATTTTTGGAAGTGAGTCTATTTCATAACCTATGTTTTTGAGGCGTAATAGTTTGGTAAATGAACCTCCTGTAATGTGGGCTAACCCATTTATCTTACATTTTTGATTAATTTCGAGAATTGGATTTGTATAGATTTCTGTAGGTGTTAGTAATGCATCGCCTATGGTTCCAACTCCTTTAACTTTATCTTTAACTGAATATTTTGTTAGCAAAGCTTTTCTTGCAAGTGAATATCCATTTGAATGAATTCCTGAACTATTTACTCCAATAATTACATCACCTGCTTTAATTTTATTTCCTAAAATCATATCTTTTTTATCTAATAAGCCTACAACCATTCCTGCTAAATCAAATGCAAATCCTTTCCCTTCGATAACATCTGGCATGATTGCAGTTTCTCCACCGACAATTGGCATTGCCGATTTTTTTGCACCTTTTACTAATCCTTCTACAATTTTTTTAAATATACCTACATCATTTTTGTTTGAAGCAATATAATCTACAAATGATATTGGTGTTGCACCGATACAAATTATGTCATTTACATTCATTGCAACACAATCAATTCCTATTGTATTGTATTTTTTCATCATATTTGCAATTACCACTTTAGTTCCAACCCCATCTGTATGTGTGGCTAAAAGTTTTCCACCTGGTATTTCAACTATCCCTGCATAATGTCCAAACCCATGTGTTATCTTTGCTTTTTTCTGAAGTTTGTGTGTCGATACAATTAATTTCCCAATTGCTTTTTGGCTTTGTTTAATTTTTGAAATATCTACTCCTGCTTTTTTGTATGTTAAAGCCATAGTTTGTTGCGCATTTATTATGAATAAAAGAATTTGCTTGTTATTTCGATCACATATACATTCCAGATGTTTCTTCTCTGTGCTCTACATATTTTTGAGATAATTCACTGAATTCTGATTGTATTCTATCTTTTTCCTTGTGGAGTTCTGATGTATTAATCTCCATTTCATAAAATCTGTTTAATGCTTCAATTAGGGTTGCAGCAGCACCCGCATCAGGCTCTGTTTTGTTTGCTTTTGCTAATAGTGTTAATCCTTGAATTTCTCTTACTAGACATTCATTTAGTATCCCTCCTGGAATTCCTGTGATGAACCCTTGAGGAATTAAACTGATGTCTTTATCTGCCATTGTTCTAACCAAATCTTCTTCTGCTGCACAGTATGCTTTATCATCATGTTCGGTACTTGCAACTCCATCTAAAATCACAATTTCTTTAGATCCATTATTTTCTGCCCAATCTAAAATTGATGATACTAATGTATACAGTCCTTCCATTCGTAATGTTATTTCACAAATTATTGCACAAATTGTTCCTTCTGGATTTGCATAGAATCTAAAAGGATGACGTAACCTTCCTTTCATGAAAACCGTTGATGGTGGAAGATATTTTGATCTCATAACTGCAATTTCTGTCATTTTTAATTCTGTAATCATATGAGTAATTGCAAGAGGGCCTACAAGGCCTGCACCCACAAACCCTGCAAAAATTATTGGATTTTTTAATTCCATTTTTTTAATTGGAAATACTTCTGCTTCTGGAAATTCTTTTTCCACAGTTTGCCTCGATATATTCTATTTAATTATTCTTTTGCATGAATAGATTTAGCATTAATCTTCCTTTGTCTGTAATTGTATAGATTACATTTGGTCCTACTGCTTCTTTTTCAATGAAATTATAATTTACACATAGATGTAAATAATTCAAAAATGATCTTTTCATTCTAATTTTTGACTTTGAATATAGATTTGTAAATGTCATTGGATTTCCTTTAAGTTGGTATAACAACTTTAACAAAGATAACGTGCTGAAATCTCTGGTTCTTGCTTTCACTGCATCTAAAACTTGTCCTTCTCTCTTTATTATGAAGTCTTCAAATTGGTCTGCTACTTCTAGTGGTACATATGTTAATCTTGTTTTCATTATACAGTACAGTACGGTACATTACCTTATTAGTCTTTGACTTGTTTATTTCTAATCCTTATGAGTGGTTTTTTTACACCTAATTTTGTGTTTTTTGAATATTGGATCAAATGATGAAGGCTATGTTTTGAGATACTTGTTGTTTTTCTGAACTTAATTTGAATTGGTAAACTTGTAAATTTTTAGTAAATCATCTCCTTTAAACAACCATTGCCTAAAATTTGATTATGGATGTTTTACTAAGTGCTGCCTTACTGATAATTGGATTAGTCATGTTATGTTTTGGTGGAAATTGGTTAGTTAGTGGCGGTATTACAATTGCAAAAAAATTTCGTATAAGTAATCTTGTAATTGGTATGACTATTATTGCATATGGTACATCAGCTCCTGAATTTGCTGCAAGTATTGCAGCTGCTGGAGATCACAGTGCAATAATTTTAGGAAATATTATTGGAAGTAATATTGCTAATATTGGAATGGTTGTTGGATTTGCCGCAATTCTTACTCCGCTTACAATTAGAAAATCTATACTGCGAAAAGAAATTCCAATAATGTTAGGTGTTTCTGTATTGCTTATTTTGATTTCCATTGATGGTGAAATTTCTCAATACGATGGAGTTTTACTTCTTATTGGATTGGGGGTATTTGGATTTTATACATTTAGGAATGCATTAAAACATAGAGAGGCTGCTAAAGATGAGATAAATTCTGGTAAAAGTAACGTCTATCTAAAATCTGCTGGATTAATTGGAATTGGTATTGTTGTTTTGTATATTGGATCTATACTTACAGTTGATAATGCTGTAGTTCTTGCAGCTAAATTTGGTTTATCTGAAAAAATTATCGGTCTTACTGTAATTGCAATTGGGACTTCTCTTCCAGAATTAATCACTTCTATTATTGCAATTCGTAAAGGACACAGTGACATTGGAATTGGAAATATTATTGGAAGTAATATCTATAATGTTTTGATGATAATGGGTGTTGGTGCATCTCTTGGAGGTATTTTGATCACTACTGATGTTTATGTCGATTATGCGATAATGATTATCTTTAGTCTTTCATTGTTAATTGGTTTAAAAACTCAAATAATTAACAGAACTATGGGCATAATTTTAGCTGCAGGCTATATTTTGTACCTGATAACAACATTTTTAAAATAATCTATGCCTAAATTTGAAATTTTAAATCGAATTTACTGCTATATCTTCAACTTTGATTGATGGGGTAATTGATGGCAATGATGCCCATTGCATAACTCTTCTTTGATCATTTCCAATATCTGAAATATTCTTTAATAATGCTGGAAGATTATGTACTATTCTTACTGATTTTCCTGGTCCTTTTATTTTTCCATTTTCAATAATTCTAATTCCGCTTCTTGCAGTACATGAAAAATCCCCTTTGATTGGATTTACTGCATATGTGTACCATAATCTTCCCACTAACAACCCATGTTTTGTATCTTTAATCATGTCTTCTTTTGAGCTACCCCCTTGTGTAATTGTCAGATTATGTGGTGCTGAAATTGGAATTGGTTCTGCACTTCTTCCCATAGGTGAACCCATTCGTATCGCATTACCTGATGATTCTTTTTCTCCTTCTTTGTAACTATCATAAAGGTTTGAAAAACTATTTTTAAAAACACCATTTTCAATTAATTTTATTTTCTCTGTTTTTGTTCCTTCATCATCTATTGATTTTGTTCCAATGCCTTCTGGTATGTGTGGGTCATCTATTAAATTGAATTTCTCTGTTGATATTTTATTTTTAAAATTATTTGAAAAACAACTTTTTCTTTCTTTGAATGTTTTAAAATTAAAATTTGGTGCTACAACAAATGCTAATAATTCTCCTACTGAATAGGGTTCAAAAATTATAGAATATTTCTCTGAATTAATTTT
>CAJQSE010000018.1 GCA_905612485.1 uncultured Candidatus Nitrosopumilus sp. | reverse complement strand
ATAACAAATTTTTTGGAGCTAATTTTTATAAAAATTTAAAAAATTTATAGATTCTCAAATATAAATAACATAATCAACATGTTATGTTATGGGCATTGTTTCAAAAGGCGCAAAATGTAATGTTGATAATTGTGATCAAGATGGTGCTCGTTCATTAAATACTGCTAAGGTGGAGAATGCAGGATTACGAGTTAATTCTAAGGGTAAAAAAACAATTCTTTGTAAAGAACACTATAAGGAATGGAAAAAAGAATCTAAAGATGATAGATCTCTTGAACGTGCTAGATTTGATAAGTTTTAATTTTTTTATTATTTTTTAATATTATTTGGATTTTTGAAATAATCTTTACTTAGTTTATTGTACAGTTCTCCTATTTTTTTGTAAAGTCTTTTTGGCTTTCTTGATTGTTGGTTACTTAGAACATATAGTGCCAAAATTGGAAATGCAATTGTTGTATCTGCATAAACTGTAACAATGCCTTCATGGGAATCATGAATTTTGCCCCAACTTTTACCTTCTTGTAATGTTGCACCTGATAATCCTCCTGTATCTGGTCGTGCATCTGTAATCTGTATAATATAATCTTGACCTCCATCATTTCTTTTTAAAATTTGATCTAATAATGGACCTGTTTGTTGAGCTGTATTTTTGGGAACTCCTCCACCTAATTCTACAATTGCTGATTTTTTTGAATCATATACAATTGCAGCCTGTTCTATTATTTCTCTAACAAAATCTAAATCAAATTTTTTATTCTCTAATCTATGTACTGCTAAATTTAATGCTAATGATGAATCTTTCATTGTAGAAATGTATACTGGAACATCATATTCGTATGCTGATACTATGAAACTTTTTTCTGGATATTTTGCATTTGCTTTACTTCTTTTACCTAACAAATTACAAAACTCTGCAGTAGTAAATGATTTATCTTGAAAATCATTTGCAAACATTTTTTGTATTTTTTGATCCTCCACTTCTAATGTTTCTTGAAATTTAATGTAAATATCTCTAATTCTTACAATTTCATTTTCATATAATTTCATGTCATCCACATCAAAACTACCTTGTTTTATTGGCAGCCCTAATGCAAAATGATCTTCATGATATACATTTGCACCTGTTGTTACAATCCAATCTACAAAACCTCGTTCAATTAATGTTTTGATAATTCCTCCAAAACCTACTGGTGTTAATGCACCTGACACAGTAAGACAAATTGTTGCGCCCTCTTCAATCATTTTAGCATATAGTTTTGCAGCTTCTCCTAACTGTCTTCCATTATATCCTGAACTAGCAAATACTTCAACTAAATCCTCAATAGTCATTTTTGGATCTAATTTTATGTGTGGGATGTCTTTGCCATGAAATTTGTGTGGATCCATTTTTACTAAGTTTTGTTTACTGTAAATAATACTTGTGTAATTACCATCTTTGATACATCTAATTAAAAATAATCCGATATTACTTATCTAGTAAAAATTCTGTATTTATGATATGGATATTATTGACATGCATAATCCTAACCGAGTTAAGAGAAACCCTGATTCTGTAGAAATTTTATTGTCTTCTGGAAACTTCATTCAAGATGAATTTATTATATCTAAAGTAGAACTACGTCTCTATAATGAACAAATTGATGGCACATTGGGTGTATATTCATTGATTACTTCTTTTATTGAAACTGATAAAGGCTCAGTTGAGATGATTTATGATGAAGGATTTCGTGGATTGGACTCTCTTTCAAGAGCTTCAGAATTTCTAATTAGTAATTTAGGCATATCTGGATTAATTCTTAGATCTGTTATTGTTCTTCGTGGAAAAACATCCTAATAATACGATATTTTGTATTTTACGTAAACATTTAATTCAATTAATTTTCTGTTTGAAATTATGAGGATATTACAATTACATTGTGATAGTATAGAATACACTCCAACAAAAAAAGAGATCAAAAGTGCAGAGGATATTGATAATCCTCAAACTCAAAAATTAGAAGAATTAGTGGTTGTTTTTGTAGCTATGGAGGATGGTGATGATTCCAGCGTAGCTCAAGATGCAATCTCTCAAATAAAAAACTCCATGGAAAAAATTGGTTGTAAAAAATTATTACTATACCCTTATGCTCATCTTAGTTCTAATTTAGCAAAACCTTCTGTTGCAATTGCATTGTTAAAAGAAATGGAATCTGGTGCATCTGAATTAGAAGTTTCACATTCTCCCTTTGGTTGGACAAAATCTTACAAATTACAAGTTAAAGGACACCCATTAGCTGAAAGTTCAAAAGTTGTAACAAAGGGTTCTCAAAAAATTACCACTGATTCTGAATTAACCTCTGATGCATTGGAGGGTGAATCCAAAATCCGTTCTACTTGGAAAATAATGTCTCCTGATGGAACAATGTCTAATATCGCTGATTTTAATTTTTCCAAATATCCCAAATTAGAAATCTTAGCAAAATATGAAGCTGCAAAACAACGTCAAGTTGATCAACCCCCACCACATGTTGCATTAATGAAAAAAATGGGTATTGCTGATTATGAACCTGCTTCTGATTCAGGCAACATGAGGTTTTTCCCAAATGGTCGTTTGATTAAATCTCTAATTGAGAGATATGTTACTGATAGAGTTAAAGAATATGGTGGTTATGAAGTTGAAACTCCAATCATGTATGATTCTGAACATCCAAGTATGGTTAGTTATTTCAATCGTTTCCCTGCAAGACAATACAATATTGATTCTGATGGTAAAAAATTATTTTTGAGATTTGCTGCATGTTTTGGTCAATTCCTTATGGCAAATCACTTTCAAATGTCATTCAAGAACTTACCTTACAAACTCTATGAACTTACTAGATACAGCTTTAGGCGTGAACAATCTGGTGAACTTGTAGGTTTAAGACGACTTCGGGCATTTACTATGCCTGATTGTCATGCATTTTGTGCTAACATGAATCAGGCAATTGATGAAATAAAAATAAGATTTGATTTATCTCAAAGTGTTCTAAATAATCTTGGAATTAACAAATCCGATTATGAGATGGCAATTAGATTTACTGAAGATTTTTACAATGAAAATAAATCTGCAATTGAAGAATTAGTAAAAAAGAATGGAAAACCTGTCTTAGTTGAAATGTGGACTGAAAAATTCTTTTATTTTGTTTTAAAATGGGAATTTAATTTTATTGATAATCTTGGAAAGGCATCTGCGCTTTCAACTGATCAAATTGATGTTGAAAATGGTGATAGATATGGAATTGAGTTTGTAGATGAAAATAATGAGAAAAAACATCCTATAATTTTACATAATTCTCCTAGTGGTGCTATCGAACGAATTATCTATGCCTTGTTAGAAAAAGCTGCAACTGATTCTCATGAAGGTCGAAAACCTCAATTCCCATTATGGCTATCCCCAACTCAGGTTAGAATTATTCCATTAAAAGAAGAATTCAATGATTTCTGTGAACAATTAACTGATAAAATTTCTGCTAATTCTATTCGTGTAGATATTGATGATAGAAATGAAAGTATTGGAAAAAGAATTCGTGAAGCAGAAAAAGAATGGATTCGATATATTCTTGTTATTGGTGAAAAAGAAATAAATTCTGAAAATCTCAGTATACGTGATAGACAAACTGGTGCAGTTAAAGAATTATCTTTTGATGATTTCATAAATGAAATTAAAGAACAAACAAAAGATAAACCATTCACTGGTTTGAATTTTCCAAAATATATCTCAAAACGTCCAAATTTGATGGTGTAATGATATTATGAGTTTTCTTGATTTATACATGAACAAAAATCCGTTAATTACTGGTTCTGATGAGGCTGGTGAGCCTGTCGCAACAATTTTTGGTGTACCTTTTGATTCTACTCATTCATACAAACCTGGTTGTAGATTTGGAGCTGATGCAATACGTGATTCGTTTAACAATATTGAAATTTTTCATCCTGAACTTGGAATTGATTTAGAATCTGTACATATTGAAGATTTGGGAAATACTCGTCATACTGTAGTTGCATCTGAAATGGTGGATATGTTAAAAAAAATTACTACTGAACTTGTTGCAAAACAACGTCAACTTTTCATTTTAGGTGGTGAACATTCTATTACATATGGAACTTACACTAGTTTTCCAAAAGAAACTGGATATGTTGTTTTTGATGCACATTATGATTTACGTGATGAATTTGCAGATATCAAATTAAGTCATGCATCCTATTTGAGAAGGATTGTTGAGGACAGAGGCGCTGAAAATATTTTACATGTTGGAGCTAGAGCATTTGTTCAAGAAGAACTAGAATTTCTTACTGAAAATAAAATTAAAACAATTTCTGATAAGGAAATTAGAGATGGTAAAGGGCCACAATTAGTTAAAGATCACATATCTACTTTTGACACTGTATATTCTAGTTTTGATCTTGATGTTTTAGATCCTGCATATGCTCCAGGTGTTGGTAATCCTGAAGCTGTAGGTATTACTTCTAGAGAATTATTTGATATGATTAATTCTCTCAAAGAAACAAAAGTAACTGGAATAGATATTGTGGAATTAAATCCATATCATGATAATGGCGCAACTGCATCATTGGCTGCAAAAATTATCTCTACAATGATTGCTATGAATTTATCTCAAAAATAAATCACATTAACTAATCATTATTTTCAATAAAGCAGGCTGAATTTGGTCGTTAGACAGTAGATATACTCCATGGTTATGTAGAAATCCCAGGAGAATTGGATTATTTATCAAATATTCTAGTAAAAGAAATTAAATTAATTTGTAGTAATTGTTAACAAAAACTAATGATAAAATGACAACCAAAAAAGTTAATCAAGAACAATTTTCTTTGTAAATTATGAATCAAGATACAGTCAATTACATATCAAGACAGATTAGAGAGAATAGAATTGAGCATCATAGATTGCTTCGGGAACTTTATCGAGAGATAAACACATGAAGAAATCTTTTCTTACATTAATCCTATTTTCAATTCTCTTTACAGTAGGGATTGCACTAAGTAATGTAATTCAACCATGAAAATAATTAGTGTAATTATTACAAGTTTATTTTTCATAACTTTATTGATAATTCCAAGACGACACATCGATTCTTTTTTTGAATTAGGAACTTCTGAACAAAAAGCTTGTCTTAATTTACTATCAGAAATTAAAGAGAAATTATTATCAGAGGATCATTCCATTACGGGGTTTAATATTGGCATTAATGATTCAAAAGATGCAGGACAAACCATCCCTCATTGTCACATTCATCTTATTCCTAGACGAAAAGGAGATGTAGATAATCCACGAGGTGGAATTAGAAGCGTTATTCCTGGAAAATCTGATTACTAAAAAAACTAATCAACAACAATTTTCTTTGTAACTTACGCTGAATTTGAAAGTTAGATGGTATTTGACGAACCCTATTTCTTTATTAGATTCGTACAAACTATCCTGTCTAACTTTAGGTTTTTTTGCGTAAATCATGTTATTACTAACTGTAAAAATGCCTAGATCTTAAACATTCTCATATTATTTTGTAATTAGGTACCTTAACTAAATCCAATTCATGAAATTCTGTTATGAGTAAAGATGGATTCAACAAAGATGGATATCACAAAGCAACTGGAACAAAATTCAACAAAGAAGGATATGATCAAGATGGATTCAGTAGAAATGGATATGATGAAAATGGATATGATAAAAATGGCATTCACATAGCAACTGGTACTTTGGTTAATACTGCTGGATTAAATAAAGAAGGAAATTATGAAGCAACTGGAACAGCATTCAACAAAGATGGATATCACAAAGCAACTGGAACAACATTCAACGAAGAAGGATTTGATAAAGATGGTTTTGATAAACTAGGATATGATCAAGATGGATTCAACAAAAACGGATATGATAAAAGTGGATATGATAAAAATGGTACTCACATAACAACTGGTACTTTGTTTAATGCTGCCGGATTAAACAAAGAAGGAAATTATGAAGCAACTGGAACAAAATTCAACAAAGAAGGATTTGGCAAAGATGGTTTTGATAAACTAGGATATGATCAAGATGGATTCAGTAAATATGGATATGATAAAAATAATTTTGATAAAAATGGTACTCACTTAGTAACTCATACTTTGTTTAATACTGCCGGATTCAACAAAGATGATTTCAACAAAGATGGTTTTGATAAACTAGGAAAGAATAAACAAGAATTGACGAGTAATGAAGACTAATTAGAAAAATACGCTCAATTAACTAATCATTATTCTGCATAAATCAGGCTGAATTTGTGAGGTAGATGGGTTGCGATACTCCAATTTAGCTTTATTAGATGGTATTTTGGGTGTAATTTGTGTTAAATAATTTACGTGAGACCCTTCGTCCTGCACTTGAAAAATTAGGTAAAGGATTTGCTTCAACTGGATTATCTCCTAACTTTTGGACTGTGGTTAGTCTTATCATTGCACTCTCTGCTGCTGTTGTTTATGGCATGGGTGTTGAATTTGGGTTAATTATTGGTGGAATTTTGTTACTTATTTCAGGATTTTTTGATATGGTTGATGGTCAAGTGGCACGAGTAACTGGAAAGACTTCCAAGAAGGGTGAATATCTTGATTCAATGTTTGATAAAATTTCTGAAGTTGCAATATTTTTAGGAATTTTAGTTGGCGGATATGCAGAACCATATCTTGTATTACTGGCAATCACATTGTCTCTATTAGTTAGTTATGCGAGGGCAAAATCTGATTTAATTAACATAAAACTTCAAGGAATTGGAATTGGTGAAAGAGCTGAAAGACTTTTGGTGATTGCAATAATTGGTATTATTGGTTTTATGGATTACGCTATTGTTATTGTAGTAATAATTGCTGGAATTACATTAATACAAAGAATGATTTTCACTACAAAAAATATTAAAGAATAATATTAACCACGGAGTTTGCCGCGTTTTCTTCTACTATCTTCTGATCTAACCTTGATAATTTTGAAATGAACTGCACATGAGATGCAATAATGTTTCAAAACTGTTGGTGATGCAATATATGCTCCTTGTGCACGTAGTTCTTTTGCTAATGTATGTTCAACTAGATTTAATTTTGAAGTAACTTTCTTTGCTTTATCTTTTGGAACTGTTTGTCCACAATTTGTACATTGCACAGTACCTGAGGATCCTTTTCCTCCTTTTGTACGACCTCTACTTGCACGTTTAAGTGGCATAAATTTGAGCCATTTTGCCTACTTATATTCTTGTGGCTAAATTAAAAAATCTAATATTTTGTGCCTATATTTTTAAAATATTAATTTTATGTTTTAATGTTAGTTTGACAAAATATCTGTGATTAATTTGAAAGGATTATGTCATGTTTGTTTTAGATCTAGTGTAAAATTACATCTTTCTAAAGGCGAGATCTTATGTTCTGATTGCTTAGCGAAAAATAATGCAAAAAACTAAATCTACTAGATCTAAAAATTAAGGAATGAAGTTAGCTGTTTTTTCCCATTGTGCTTTAGATACCATTTCTATTGAAGGCAATTCCTATGAGCAAATTGGAGGTGCTGCATCATATTGTGGGATTATGGCACATGAACTCAAATTTGATGTAGATCTTTTTACAAAATTTGGCTCTGATTTTCCAAAACAATACTTTGATCAAAATAAAATTAATTTAATAAATGCAGAATCTGCCAAAAATACTACTAAATTTTTAATCTCTATTTCTGGCACTGATAGAACTCTTAAACTTGAAAATGAATGTGACTCAATAGATTATTCAAGTGTTGATGCTGATGGTCATATAGTTAGTCCAATTTTTCATGAAATTTCTAATGATGTTTTTAAAAAAATTAAAGATGATTCTAATTTTCTATTTGTTGATCCTCAAGGATTTTTACGTCAAAAAGATTCTAAAAATAATATTTTTTTAAAAAAGACTGAACTTGATTTAACAAATGTTAATGCAATTAAAATTAATCCTGAAGAAGGAAAAAATATTGTTGACGGTACGCCTGATGAAATGATGTTGGCATTACAGAAAAAAGGAATTGAAAATGTTTTATTGACTGATAAAACTAATGTTTCATTATTGGTGAAAAATAGAATTTATTCTCTTAAACTACCAAACAAAACTGTTCATGATACAACTGGAATTGGCGATATCTTTTGTTCAACATTTACTTGTACAATGTTAAAGGAAAAAGATTTTTTGTGGGCATTATGTTTTGCTGCCGGCTCTGTACAGGCTGCACTTGAATCAAATAATGTGGGTTTACAAAAAATTCCTAAAAAAGGGGCTGTTGAAAATAATGCATCTTATTTTTATAATTTGGTGGATTTTCGAGATTTATAATGCATCATTCTTTTATTATCCATTTAGGACTTGTAGACTAATGCAAATTGGTATTTATGGTTCTGAAACATCTGAAATTGCTTTTAAAACTATTAAAAAAATATTGAGTGATTCTAATATTGAATCATTTACTATTACAAAATCTAAGAAAAAACATGCTGATTGTATTATTGTTTTAGGTGGAGATAAAGGCGTTAGAAATTATTTTCATGGAATTTTTGATTCTACATCTCCTGTATTGGGTATTACTGAAGGTGAATCTAGTGGATTTTTAGCTCAAATTGAATTAAGAGAATTTGTTTCTTATGTTAATATTTTAAAAAAACAAAATTTCAGTGTTGAAGAAGTTCCGAGGTTGGGTGTTAAAATTGATGGAAAAAATGCCTATCCAGTTTTAAATGATGTGGCTGTGTTTTCATCAAAAAGTGCAATGTTGATGGAACATACATTGCGTGTTAATGGTGATGAAGTTTGGCATGATAATGGTGATGGAATTATTATATCTACGCCTATTGGTTCTTCTGCATATTCAATGTCTGCTGGTGGACCTATGTTGTTTCAAGATTCTGCAGTGTTTGAAATAATTTCTGTAAATTCTCTTGATGTTACTAGGAGACCCATTATTGTTTCAAATACTAGCATTATTGAAATTGATGATATTTCAGCTAGATTACACTGTGAAGTTGTTTTGGATGGTTTGGATAGATACAAAGTGAAAAAAACTGTTGAATGTTCTCAATTTATTCCTCCTGCAAAAATTATTCGTCTAAAAAAAGATACAACTGGTATTTCTGCATTGGCTAAAAAAGTTCATCTTGCTGAAGAACTACTCAGTATGCCTCCAAGTTCTAAATTATTATTAAAAACATTGGAATATGAAGGAGCATTAACTCAAAAAGATTTAGCAAATAAAACATTACTTCCTGATCGAACTGTTCGATTAGCATTAAGTCATTTATTGAAAAAAGGATATGTAAAAAAGAAAGTTTCCGTTAGAGATGCAAGACAAAAAATTTATGAAATTTCTAAAATTGGATAATTTTCAAATTATTTTTCTGCGGATGCTTTAATGAATGCAGAAAATGATTCTTCTGGAAATCCTGGTCTACTATTGAATTCAGGATGAAATTGTACACCCAGATAAAATTTGTGAGTTGGAATTTCTAACATTTCCATTCTTTTACCATTATCGCTATCTGCAGTAAACACTAATCCATTTTTTTCAAATTCTGGTATGTATTCTTTATTTATTTCATATCTATGTCTATGACGTTTATTGATTTTTGTGGTCTGATAAATTTTTTCAGCATTTGAGTTTGATTTGATTATTACTTCATTTGCACCTAGTCTGAGAGATCCTCCCATATCTAAAACATCTTTTTGTTCTGGAAGTAAATCTACTATGGGATTTTTTGTATCTGCATTTATCTCTGTAGAGTTGGCATCCTCTAAATTCATGATATTTCTTCCAAATGCAATTGCAGCTAATTGAAATCCAAAACATATTCCCAGATATGGAATATTTTTCTCTCGTGCATAATTTGCAGTTTGAATAATTCCTTCTGAACCTCTTGTTCCAAATCCACCTGGAACTAAAATTCCATCGTATTTTGATAGTTGATCATAATCTGTTATTAATTCAGAATCTATCCAATCAATATCAATTGATTTTCCAATTTCTGCACCTGCATGTTTTAAAGCATGATTAACACTGACATAACTATCTGGAAGTGTTACATATTTTCCAACCATTGCAATTTTTATTTTCTGATCATCGTGGTTAACCATATTGTCTGCAATTTTGTTCCATTTATCCCAATTAGTCGATGCATTAACCATTCCAACTTTTCCGAATTTTGTAAATATTGAATCCATAATTCCTTGCTCATATAGTATTTGAGGTACTTCAAAAATTGATTTTGCATCATGACATGATAATACATCATTTGGAGTTACATTGGTAAACATTGCAATCTTTTTCTTAGTTTTTTCTTCTAATGGCATTGTACATCTAACTGCTAAAAAGTCAGCTTGAATGCCTATTCTTCTTAATTCTTGTACACTGTGCTGTGTGGGTTTTGTTTTTTGTTCTCCTACGACATCTAATGATGGTGCTAATGTAACATGAACAAAAATTACTCCTTGTGGGCCTTCTTCTACTCTCATTTGTCTTAATGCTTCTAAAAATGGAAGTGATTCAATATCCCCTACTGTTCCACCACACTCTACAATTAAGAAATCTAATTTTTCATCTTCTGCCACCTTTCTGATTCTATTTTTAATTTCATCTGTCACGTGAGGAATTATTTGTACACACGCTCCTAGATATTCTCCTCTTCGTTCTGCATCTATTACTGATGAATAAACTTGGGCAGTTGTGATGTTATGATCTTTTGAAATATCCTGATTTAGAAATCTCTCGTAATTTCCAATATCCATATCACATTCACCACCATCCTCCGTAACGAATACTTCCCCATGAGCAACTGGATTCATAGTCCCTGCATCATAATTTAGATATGGATCAATTTTGATACATGATACTTTTTGATCTGATAATTGTAATAATTTTGCAATTGATGATGTTGTTACTCCTTTTCCCAGGCCAGACATTACTCCACCTGTAACAAAAATAAACTTTGTCTGCACATTAATGAATTAAACATCTAGTTTTTGTATGTTTTGTCTATTGTGACTGGGAAATAATTTCTACTTGATTGTTTCTTTTTTTAGACTTTTTGTAAATGATGTAATCTTTGATTCTAGTTGTGTGGGTTTTGTTTTTTCAATTAATTTCAAATATGCACTGCCTACAATTACTGCATCTGCTCCTGCCTTGATGTATTTCTTTACGTCTTTTGGAGTGGAGACTCCAAATCCAATTCCAATTGGGATTTTTCCTTTAGTTTGTTTTTTGACATTTTTGATTGCTTTTAATGTATAGTTCTTGATGTTTGTTTTTACTCCCGTAGTCCCGAATACTGCTACAAGATACAAAAAACCTGTTGATGCTTTAGCAATTTTCTCTATTCTATTTTTAGTTGTGTTTGGTGAAATCAAAAATATTGTATCTGCATTATTTTTTGCAGCTTGTAGGTAATCCTTTGATTCTTCAATTGACATGTCTGGAAGTATGAATCCATCTATGCCTGCTTTTTTTGCATTTTTTATAAATTTTTGATATCCCATACGGTGTAAAATATTTGTATATGTCATTAATACAAGTGGAATATCGGTTTCTTTTCTAATTTTTTTTACAATGTTAAAAAATTTAGCAACACTAGTTCCTTTTTCAAGTGAAATGGTACTTGCATTTTGAATAACTGGTCCATCAGCTAATGGATCTGAAAAGGGAAATCCTAATTCTATGATGTCTACCCCTCCTTTAATCAAACCTCTAATAATTGACATTGTAGATTTTTCATTTGGAAATCCTACCATAATATATGATATCAATGCTTTTTCATTTCTTTTTTCTAATTCTTCAAATTTTTCATTAATTCTAGACATTCTCACTATTTGTCTCTAATTATTTATTTATAAAAACTGTTTCAACTAATTTAGATTTTTATTAATAATTTACCTTGCAGGTCGTTTGTAGGATCTTTCTTTAACTTGTCCTAATGACGAGTCTGTATTTTCATATCTCTTACCTATCTTCTCCTTAGATTTTTCAGAATTTTGTTCATTTTTTATTTTAAATATTTTTTTAGTAATAATTTTCTCTTCATTATCTTTTTTGTAAATAATATTAACTCCTGAGGGAATTTGACCTATTTTTACGTCTTTTTTCTTTTTTGGCTTACTTTTTTCCTTTTGTTTTTTTTGTGACCAACTAATGTTGTTTAGATTTGTCGATGATGATTTTTCAATATTGTAATCTCCTAATGTTTTCCTCATATTCTCTTGATTAATTACTAGTAAACAAATGTACTGTAATTTCATTATTTTAAATTCTAAAATTATCTAAAAATAAACAAAACTACCGATAAAATTACCGCAATCACAAATCCTGTAATTAAGACAATTTTTGCATTATCTACATTCAATCCACTAAATTGATATTTTTCTTCTATTTTACTTATTTTTCTTGGTATCGTGTTTTAGATTTGGGGAGAAATTCTTTTAATATCTGATGGATTTACTTGTTCTTTAAACCCTGAAATAATTTCTCAAGAATTTTAAAACGTTATATCAAAAATATTATCATTTATTCCTAAAAAAAATATAATGTTTTATATTTTTAATCATGTAAAATTGAAATTATCTTAATCTGAAAAATATCATTGTTATTCTTTGATTGATGGATTTGATAATAATTTAATTTTGAAGTAATACATTTCTACCCTGTCATGTTCTTGGACATTAAGATGTAATTAAAAATCATTATTGATCAATTTCTGATTAATCCATTTTCAAAAAATTATTGATAGATCTAATTAAATCAAAAAAAGAATATTCTATTTTATAATTAATTTTTTATGTTGATAAAGTTGTAATATTCAGATACAAACATGTAAGAAATTTATTTTGATCTGTAATAATTACATAAAAAAAATTATACTTAATTATGATAAGTTTCTATAGTAAATCATAGGAATAAGTCCACCTTAACCCCCTGAGTGCACTGCTCTAAAGGAAATCAAACGGGATTTTGCTCTGGGCTTATTCATTTTTTAATTCATTGAGCTAAAAATATTTTAAAATCGAAAGCATTAATTTAAGATTTTTTTGATCTAAATTATGTCCTTTGAAATTAATTGGTATAGGAATTTTTTCAATATTTCATGGGCACGCGAACAAGATAAACTAGTTTTATTGGTAGTCTTTGAAGACAAAAAAGTAGCTACAACTGTTGCTAAAGAAATTGAAAACTGGAGTGAAAAATTTACCCGACTAACAATTATAGAAAAAGAACAGGATGAATTTGCAATTTGCTGCTATGAAGATCCACAAATCTCAAAAAGTGACAAAAGAATTGGATTATTTATAACAGGAATGAAACAGAGTACTGGATACGAATATACCAAAATCATCATCGAAGATAAATCTACTCTCTTACAAATAACCTATGCCCAAGATTTTCTAGATATTAAAACACATGAGGAAATTTCAAAATTAGTACCGTTGAGAAAATGTAGAATTATTTCTGAAAAAGATTTGAAAAAACAGGAATATTATTTTGAAAGAATTGCAAATATTGGGGAAAAAATCGATAAAGATTCAAAAAAATAAAATCATTCACCGTTCATGGGTAATTCACAATAATACTTTAAAATCCATATAAAGAATCACTATCAAGTTACTGCTCTATTTTGGTTAATCTTGAATTAATTTCGTCCTGAGTTTTTTCTTGACGGTCTGTTTCATGTGGATATTTGTTATCTTTAGATTGAACCAATATTGTTTTTTTAATTTTTCTAGTAGATTATTCTTTTTTTTGCTTGACGCTTTCAAGTAAATTTGAATAGTTCTCGTATTTCTTCTAAATCTTTGACTTTCTCGATTTCTTGGTTGTTAACTATTTGTAATGCTCTTGGTGGAGAAACCAAAATTCTTTTGTCTTTTTCTACAATATTGTATATTGTCATTATTCATGGTATGTCATTATAGAATTAAAGTTTGATTTTAAAAAATTTAACATTTATTCAATTATTTCTTTTAAATTTAACATTTAGTTAATTTACTTATCAAATAATTAATAAATGATAAAACATAATTTATTTTATGTCTGATGAGAAACAAAAAATTTGCAATGACTGTAATCATGATGAGAACATACATGGTGTACTTAGAGAGCCATACGGACGTCTATGTGCTGGATGTTTAGATGGTGGAAACAATGATCCATGTAGAAATTTTTCTCAATGATTACAAATTATTTTTATTATTCAATTAACCTATTATCTTCTTTTATTGTATTTAATACAAGATGAGTTAGTGTATTTTCAACATTAGGTATGGCTGATACTTTTTTTACAAAATCACTTAAAAATTCACGAGTTTTAAACTTTGCAATAATTACCATATCGGCATCACCAGTTACATCATAAACGGCAATAGTACTATCATATTTTGCAATTTCATTTTCAATCTCTAACATTTTACCTTTACTAGTTTTAATTTTAATTATTGCTGTAATGTCAAATCCAAGTAATTCATGATTAAGACGAACTGAATACCCTTTAATGATATTTTTTTCTTCTAGTTTTTTTATTCTAGATAGAACTGTTACAGTGGACACACTCAATCTGTGAGATAATTGTCGTGCCGATTGTCTGCCATCTACTGAAAGATGTTTTAGAATTTCAATATCTTTATCATCCATACTCAAATAGTATTATGTTAAACAAATATTTAAAAATATTAGATTAATTCAAATATATGTTATAAAAATATCTAAAATTATTAAAATTCTTTAATAAAAAATCATAATAAGTTAAATATCTTAAAGTTACATTTTTGATATGATCGGTGTTCAATTTTAATTGGCTACAGCATATGTTCTCATAAATTGTGAACTGGGTTCTGAAGAAATGGCAATTTCAGAACTTAAATTAATTGATGGTGTTGTTGAAGTTCGCGGTACCTTTGGTGCTTATGACATACTAGCAAAAGTTGAATCAAGTCAAGTTGAAGCATTGCGTGAAACCATTACTTGGAAGATTAGGAAAATTCCAAAAATACGTTCAACATTGACGTTGATGGGAATTGAAGGTCAAGGATAAGTTGAGCAAGTATTGGCAAAAGCATATGTCTTAATGAATTGTGAACTGGGTTCTGAAAAAAACATAATTTCCACATTAAATACAATTAATGGGGTTACAGAAACTCATGGTACTTTTGGTCTTTATGATATACTTGCCAAAGTTGAATCAGAAAAGGAAGAAGAAATTCAAAAAATAGTAACTCATTCAATCCGTCAAATGTCTGAAATACATTCTACAGTAACTTTAACTCGTTCAGAATGTGAAGAATTATTTCAACCTGCCGAAAAAATAATCAATAAAAACCCTGAAAAAAATCCATCTCAAGCATATGTGGTGCTTCATACAGACAAGGGAGAAGAATATAGCGTCTTACGAAGTTTAAATCACATTCCAGAAGTAACAGAAGCAGATGTAGTGTTTGGATTCTATGATGTTTTATGCAAAATTGAATCAGATGAGTATGCTTCATTAGAGCAAATAATTACAAAAACCATTAGATCATTACATCACATCAAAACTAGTATGACTCTAAATGTTATCTCAGAACAAGACTAGGATAATATTTTTTAATTTCTAAAAACTATTCATATGTTTAGTTTTTTATATTAAAATTAATTAAATATTGAGAAATAATATAATACACTTTAAGTTTGATTACACACATAGTATGATCTGAGCTATTGTGTAGAACGCTATGATGTTGCTGATGTATGTTTCTGTGAATTAGAGAAAGTGATTCTTAGCGAATACATTGATGGAATGAAAGAATGCTCAGACCTGAAATATTATTGTAAGAAGCACATTCCACAAAGGTGATTTTTTTGGACATAAATCCAAAATTCACCAATTGTATATTTTGTGATACATCATTTGAAAATTGTAATTGAATCCTAAATATGATTAGTCAGGAATTTTGTAAATGGTTATTTTCTAGGTAAATGCCATTATTTCACCTTTTTCAAGTCTTTCTATAAATTTTGCTTTAAATTCTTCTCTGTATTTTTCCTGAAGTTTCTTTCCTTCACTTTTTTCTATTTTCGTTAACATGTATTCTTACTGCATCTATAAAATTTAATATTTTAGATGTAAAAACATTACAATTGTATACTTTTTTGAGTAAAACCACAATAAATTTTAATAAATGTTAGGATAAATCTTTTATTTCATAATCACAAAGTACAATTACAAGCCAACACAGTATTCATTGTCATAACTCCACATCGTGTTACTGGTGTAAGCCTACCTGCTACATTATGTAGAGGGTGTAAATAGTTGGCTTGATTTTTACTTTGTTAATAATTTAAAAAAATAATAAACAAATTTTAATTATACTTTACAAATAATTTTAATATCTTATAAGACAATTGTATGTTGAAGACATCAGATGGATAACAAAATTTGAAATAAAATTTTACTCCATAATAATTTTAATTTAAGTTATCCATCTTACGATGATTTTAATTAAAATATGTTTAAATTAAAAATTGGTCAACTTTGAGTAGTTATAACATAATGCTAGGCGTAAATTAAACCCAACTTCATCAGAATACTTGTGATCTCTTTCAATACCTACATCTCTTCCATATTTTGTCAAGTCAAGGTCACGACTTAGAAGATTAAGATTAACAGGTGTCTTTGAATGTGAGATAATCTTACTATGATTACCCTAAATCCGAGGATTTATGATTATAAGAAATTACAATAATAAAAAATTAAAACAATTATTTTTGTTTCATCGTCTTATGAGACGAGGTCATAATCATTAACCACTATATGTCAAAAACTATCAAATCATTCATAACATTACTACTGATCAATCGTTCATCTCTTTTAAATGCAAAATTGCTTTACTCTATCTATGAATGATAACAATAACTCCATAACATGGGAAGATGCAATAGGTTCATCTTGGTTAATATCTGAAGAATAATTCTTCAGAATTTAATCATTTGATAATTTGTTAATCTATTTTTTTATAACTTTATTTTATAGATAATCAAATTTCATAATATGTTGTTGGATATCAAAATTGATGGTTGATCATACCAAGGAATGTAAATATAGAATTGATAATGATTTACCTCATACAAACTGTTATTGTAAATGTCATAAAATTGTCATGATGGAATCTACAAAAATGGAATCAAGAACTTTCTGATTCTTTTTTAGGCTCAAAATTATCCACAATCTCTGTTACTGTTTTGATAATTGTATTTTTAATTTGTTCTTGTTCCATTCCTGATTTACTCATAAGTTTCATTTGATCCATTAATGCAAAATGTACTCGACCTTGTAGATAATCTACAATTCCAAAATCCTTTTTTGGGAATTTCGTAACAAATAGATCATGATCAGATGAATCACTGGATGTTTTGGTCATATGTTAAATTAAAAAAATGACATTATAAAATTTTCATAATGTTCATTAATGTCAAAAAATAGGAATTTTCATGACAGAATTTGAGCATAAACCGTATGATAAAATCTATGTTCGAGATATGATCAAACTTAGTCTTGATGATCTTATAGGTATGATGTCTTCATTGGAAACTGCTAACGCATATTGGGTTGATGGGGTGTTGTTTGCTAGCTTTGCTATGACTGAATCTGAAGAATTGGCTAAAAAAGAAATGAACAATGAAATGTTTCTGGACAAAGTTATTTTTGCAGTATATGACAATTACTCAAAAACAGTAAAATCATCAACAAATCTTGAAATTGGTGTTTTAAACATGCAAAAAAGTAAACTGTACACTGATTTAATTAAATGGCTAAAAACACAATCTATTTGGACTGAATAAAATCATCACATTTTCCACCTGATTACCTTTGGTATAATCTTTTTATGATGATCAAATTGATCTATTCTATGGCACTAAAATCTGAAGCATCATTTAAAGAATATTTAAAAAAATTACCTGATGACACTATAATAAAATATTATTCTGATGTAGAATACTCTCCATTTCCAGTAATACTAATTCAAGAATATACTCGACGATTTCAACAAAAAAGTAAAAATGAAATTATTAAAGATCTAAAATATCAAACACGTTTAGCTCGTAAAAAAACTCAAGAAATTAGTAAAATGGCTAAAAAGCGCACATCCATTAATGATGTAACAAAACAAAAATCTCAAGAAATTATTAAACAGGCTAAAAGAAAAGGATACAGTATAGGTGAAAAAATATCTAATAACCGTCATAAAATAAGTTCAAAATTAAAAAAGACTGCTAAATCTAAAATTCAAAAAAACTGTTGATGCTGGAAAGAATTTAAAAACATCTAAAAAAGAAAATTTAGAATTATTAGAAAATTTGGCAAGATTAAAAGATGCTAAAGTAATTACTAATAAAGAATTTCAAGAAAAGAAAAAGAAAATTTTATCAAAAATTTAATTTTAAAATATTTTCATTTATTCAGTATTTTTTGAAATTTATCTAATTCTGATTTAGTTTTCACAAATTGATCTGTTAAAATTTTACAAGAAAAAATTTGTTCCATTTGATTGTCTATGACAAAAATCATTTCGTTAAGAATGACTGCATCTATGAATTCATCATTGGGATATACTGTATATTCTAATGTTTCATCATTAATTTGAATTTTAAATTTAAATCCCATTAACAAACCGGTCTCTTCATGCTTGTTTAGAAATCCCCTGATACTTGCTTTTACGTCTGATTTTTTTTCAATTAATGTATATTTACTTTTATTTTGATTATTTTCTTCTATAATGCATCCAACTGGATTATTTTTAATATGTAAAATTAATGATTCATGAGTTTTATTATATTCTTTAGTGTCTTCAATTTTATCCAAAGGCATAATTTGACAACCACAATTTAATTAATTAATTTTTATAATTCATGGCTATGTTTTTTAATGAAAAAAAAGTCAGTCTCCATCATCTTGGAGACTCTGTAATGTATTAACTAGTTTATGTGAGCTTTGGGCTCTTCCAGCTAACACCGTGAGATGTCTCTGACTCGATAATACTCCTAGAATTATCTTTTTCTTAAAAATTAAATTTAAAAAATATTACACATAGGTTTAATTTTTTCACTATGAATAGATCGCATATATTTAATTTTTATAATTAATTATTTTATCTCAACCTCATACCTCTAATTTTATTGAAAATAAAATTCCATTTTGGATTAAAAACAATGTAGGTTGGTGGGCAGATGTAACAATTTTTGATAATGATTTTCTAGTTAGAATTGAATGATCAGTATCAAATGGAATAATCCGTATTAGATAAATCCTAATCGTTACGTGAACAACCACATTTTACATATACAACTTTGAATTCTCCACCTGTTTTGATGTTATGTGACATTGGTTTGTTACAATATTGACAATCTATGGCACCGTGATATTCTTCTACTGGAATCACTTCATATTCCCATGATTTTTTCTTACTGTCCCAATATACTGAATTAATCTCAGTTGGTGTATCCATACTTTGAATTTAATATAAATTTGATTAATTAATTTTTAGAACATGCTATTTTCTAAATAAATGTCTAAAAATCATCAATTAACTCGTAAATAGGGCTATTTTATCAAGAAATTATGAAGGATATTTCAATTTCTACAATTTTAGATTCTATGAATGGTGATACTGCATATACAACTGATATGTGGGAAAATTGTGTTGATGAAAAACGAAAAAGATACACCCGAAGTAAATTTTCTGATGTCTTAGATAAAATGGAAGAATTTGGATATTTAAAAAAACATGGTTACAAAAGTGAATCCACATATACAAAATTAAAATTTATTGACACTGCAGATCAAATTGGATTTATTAATAATGTAATTTTTACAAATGAAACTAAAATAAGAAAGGCATTGGAGAAATTAGATAGTAAGAAAATATTTATTGATATTTCTAAAGATCTAAATGCTCATAAATTTAATAAATATGCCTTAAAAGATTATGATTTATTTTTAAAATCTATTACAAGTATGTTTGGCTTAACTTCATCTATTTTATTTACTCTTCAAAATAACTCTAATCTTGAATTAAAAAAAGAATTAAAATTTTGTTTTAATCAAATTAAAGAATTTTTAGATGAAACAAATGAAATATTGATGCGGTATCGGGGTTCAAATGAAAGAATTGTATTACAACGGATTCTAAATAATAAAATTCCTGAACCTGGATTTTTAAAAATTTAAACTATGTTCAAATGTATTGAAATAACAATTTTTTTTATTGCATTGAATAATGAACATCGCAAAATAATACAATTCCATTTGATACTGTTTTAGCTGAAATACTGTGGCCTTCTGATAATCCTTTTCCACAAACATAACATTCAACTTTTGAAACAGAAGATTGAATTTCTTGATGCGTTTTTGTATCTTGCATCATTGTTCTACTCTCCATCTTCATCATGATTTTACAGCGATCAACTATACTATAAATGTACCGTACTGTACCGTAATTATTTAATACATGTGAATATTGCTTTTATATTAAAAATATTATATTTTTAACATTTATTACTAAAAATTTACAATAAAATAGTTATTATCTATAATTTTTTTATAAAAATATTAAATAGTTGTATATTTTATAATATATTACATTGTTAGTTACAAACACTGACAAATAATATGCGTAGCCCCGCAGAACGAAAAAGGCAATCATGCGTTTAGGCGCTGACCACAAGAGGAAATCTCTTAATGTTCTGCAATTTAGCGGGCTTCGCCAATTAATTTGATATAATCTTGCATTGCCGACTAATTATCTTTAACAAATTAATCGGTTTAGGCTAGTTATTCAATTGGAAGGTAGTGAATTTACGGGACACTTTTTCTTATTTTATTTTAATATTTTTAGCACTAACGTTACAAACTACAAATGAAAATCAGGCATGAAAATGCTTATCTGAATTAGATTTGTGAGTTTATGATATGGGACTACTTGGAAAGAAGAAAGAAAAATGTCCTGCTTGTGAAAGACCATTTGAAGATCATGAAGAATTCATAGAACATATCACAACAATACACCCAGAAGAACTACCTTGTCCTAAATGTAAAGGAACTATGCGTTGGGTTGATGCATCAAATGTAGGTGGATCTCATACACAATACGAACGTCCACAACCTACATGTGATAATTGTGGTTACATGGAATACTATCTTGGTTGGGATGATTGGGATGGGGAGTATGGTAAAAAGAAGAGAAACTTCTATCCTAAACTAGAAAAAAATGAAGATACTGGAAAATGGGATATTAAAAAATGATACTCCGCCCTAACGTTCACGATTATACAAGAAAAGGGCTTTTTTAAAATCAGATTAATTTTCGTATTTAATATCTAGTTTTAATTTTTTGATATATCTTAATCCTGTTGCTCCAATGCCTAGCATTAATGCTCCAACTATGACCCAACCTACAACAACTAAATTCCCTGGACCAGTTATCACAAACATAAACGCTGCAAATAACATTATGATTCCAGCAATAATTAGTAAATATGCAACTAATTTTGCAACAACTACTATCTGTTCACGGTCCATGATTTACAAAGAAAATTGGGTTTGATATTGATTTCTAAAAATGTAATTAAATAAAGTGAGACTATCTGTAATTATGTTAAACATTGGAATGTATCTAGGGATTCCGGCCACAGTGATTGTTGGAATTAGGCGTATTATCTAGTAATAATATGTCATTTTGAGTCAATTATCTCGACATGTTGTGCCTATTTTCCTGAAGATACTTTAAATATTAAACAGTCAAAATTTTGTTTATGGGTGGACACCTTTGGAAATGTACAAGCAAAAGTAATACCTCTAGATTTATCTGAAAATCAATTTCAAATTTACAATAAAATATCTCGAAATTATTCCCATTCTTTTCTCTTTGAATCTCTATCTGGACCTGAAGTTTTAGCTGAAACATCTGTAATGGGATTTAATCCTAAAATTATTTTTAAAGGTTATTATGATAAAGTTGAAATTATTGAAAATAACAATACTAGAATTATTAAAACTAATGATCCTTTCATTGAATTAAAAAAATTACTTGGAAAATCAAATGATCAAAAATATAGATATCTTGGAGGGGCTGTTGGAGTTGTAAACTATGACTCAATTAGATTAGTTGAAAATATTTCTGAGAAAACTATTTTAACTCAACCAATCATGGAATTTGGAATTTATGATGATGGTTTATTGTATGATAATGTTGATAAAAAATTATTTTATTTTTATCATGATGTAAATAGATATGATCAATTAATTGTAAGTGAAGATTCATTTAATGAATTCCACTCTAGTGAAGTTACTCCAAATATGAATAAAGAAAAATTCTCAAATATTGTTAACAAAGCAAAACAATACATTCATGATGGGGATATTTTCCAAGTTGTTTTATCTCGTAAATTTGCATTTGAAACTAGTGGTGATAATTTAACACTATACAAAACATTAAGAAAATTGAATCCGTCACCATACATGTATCATTTAAAACAAGATTCAAAAACAATAATTGGTGCATCTCCTGAAATGCTAGTAAGAATTACTGATGATAAAGTGGAGACTTTTCCAATTGCTGGAACTAGACAGATAACCGATAATGAAGAAGAAAATAAAGCGTTATCTGATGAATTGATTCATGATGAAAAAGAATTAGCTGAGCATACAATGCTTGTTGATTTAGGACGTAATGATATTGGCAGAGTCTGTAAATATGGAACAGTCCATCCTGAATCTTTAATGCAAATTAAGAGATTTAGTCATGTTCAGCACATAGTTAGTCATGTTGTTGGAAATTTAGATTCAAAAAATGACATGTTTGATGCGTTTCAGGCAGTATTTCCTGCTGGAACTGTTTCCGGAGCTCCAAAAGTACGAGCAATGCAGATAATTGATGAATTGGAGACAGAAGAAAGGGGCCCATATGCTGGCGCTGTTGGATATTTTTCATATAATGGATGCTGTGATTTTGCAATTGCAATTAGAAGTATATTCATAGAAAATAACAAAGGATTTGTTCAATCAGGTGCTGGAATTGTTTCAGATTCTATTGCAGAAAATGAATTTAAAGAAACTGAACACAAAGCAGGTGCAATGCTTCAAGCATTAAAGGAGGCATCGATTTGAAATTTTTAATTATAGATAATTATGATTCATTTGTTTACAACATAGCACAATATCTTGGTGAGCTGGGAGTTGAATGTGATGTCATTAGAAATGATAAAATTACAATTTCACAAATTAAAGAAAAAAATTATAATGGAATAATTATTTCTCCTGGTCCCGGTACCCCCGAAAATAAAAAATATTTTGGAATTTGTAGTGATGTGATTAAAGATATTGGCCCAACAACTCCCATTTTAGGAGTATGTCTTGGACATCAGGGTATAATTGCTGCATTTGGTGGTAAGGTAACTAATGCTGGATGTGTAAGACACGGAAAAACTAGTCCAGTTAAACATACTAATTCAGAATTATTCAAAGATGTAAAAAATCCTTTTAGAGCTACTCGCTATCATAGTTTAGTTGGAGATAAAACAATAATTCCAGATGTTCTAGAAGTAATAGCTACTGCAAATGATGATGGTGAAATTATGGCAATTAAACATAAAGAATTTTTAATTCAAGGCGTACAATTTCATCCTGAATCAATTATGACTGAAGACGGGAAAAAAATTCTTGGTAATTTTATCAGACAGGTTAAAGAAAAATGATTTCAGAATATATTTCCAAATTAGAACAAAAAATTGATCTAACTTATGATCAGATGAATGAAATCATGTCTGAAGTATTATCTGGTAAAACAAACGATGATCAAAATATGAATATTTTATCTAATTTATCCAAAAAAGGTGAAACTGATGATGAATTACTTGGCATGCTGGACAAAATGCAAGATTTATCACTAAAAATTACGCCTAAAAACGAAGGAACTATTATTGATATGTGTGGTACTGGCGGTGACAAGTTACAAACTTTCAATATTTCTACTACGGCATCTTTTGTAGTTGCAGCTGCTGGAGGTATTGTTGCAAAACATGGTAATAGATCAAGCTCTGGAATTTCAGGAAGTGCAGATATTTTTGAATACTTTGGTTATGATCTAAATGCTGAACCTTCTGCTGTTGCAAATATTTTAGAACATCATAGAATTTGTTTTATGTTTGCACAAAAATTTCATCCTGCAATGAAAAATGTTTCTTCAGCTAGAAAACAATTGGCAAGTAGAACTGCATTTAATTTACTTGGACCATTATCAAATCCAGCTAATGTAAAAAATCAATTAATTGGTGTTTTTTCAAATGAATTTCTTACTAGATTGCCTCAAATTCTTAAAAGAAAAGGAGTAGAAAATATAATGACTGTTCGTTCTAATGATGGAATGGATGAATTTTCTACTAGTTCAACAAATAGTGTTTGTATTTTAAAAAATAATGTTATCTCTGTAAATTCAATTGATCCTGAATTTCTTGGTTTGCATAAATCATCCCTTCATGATATTCAAATTGAAACTAAACAAAATGCAATTGAGTCCTTTGTTGGTGTGTTAAATAATACAGCTAATCAATCTATGATTGAAACTACTGCACTAAATGCAGCTGGGGGATTATTAGTTGGAAATATTGTAACTAGTTTTGAAGAAGGTGTAGAATTGGCATTAAATACAATTAATGATGGTAAGGCGATGAATTTATTGGAGAAATTTGTGGCTAGTACTGGAGACATTGAAAAATTAAAGGGGATAACTGATGGTTGAAAATATTTTAAAAAAATTGGTAAACAATTCTCAAATTGCAATTGATGATGGAGTTTATGATGTTGATGTAAATCTAAAAAAATCTAATCAAGATTTCAAACAAATTATCACATCCAATTCACATCCAACATTACTTACTGAAATAAAATTTTCATCTCCATCTTTAGGTAAAATTAGAACTGTTGGTGATCCTAGTAGTATTGCAAAACAGATGATTGCAGGTGGTTCAAAAGCATTATCTATTTTAACTCAGCCCCATCTGTTTAATGGCTCTCCTGAATATTTTATCAAAGTAAGACAGGCAGTGGATGTGCCATTATTAATGAAAGATATTATGATTGATAAAATTCAAATTGATACTGCAAAAAAAATCGGTGCTGACTATATGTTGGTGATTCAATCTTTGTTTGATCAAAAATTTCTTACTGATATTGATGAATTCATTGATTATGGACATAAGCAAGGATTGAATGTTTTACTTGAGGTTCACACTAAAGAAGAATTTCAAAATGCATTAAAGACTGAAGCTGATATTATTGGAATTAATAATAGAAACTTGGATACGCTAGAAATTGATCTTAAGACAACTGAATTGGTTTTATCTGGATATGATGATTCTAGGATAATTTTATCTGAAAGTGGTATTAATACTTCAGAAGATATTCAATATTTAAAAAAGTGTGGAGCTAATGCTTTTTTGATAGGTTCAAGTATAATGAAAAGCGATAATATTGTAGAGCAAGTAAGGAAATTGGTGAATTCATATTGAAATATCCTAAAAATGGTAAATTTGGAGAATTTGGTGGGCAATACATTCCTGAAACTCTTGTACCTGCAATTGAAGAATTAGAAGAAAATTATTTAAAATTCAAAAATGATAAAAAATTCAAAAAGGAATTAGATTATTATCTTAAGGTATATGCTGGAAGACCTACTCCGTTGTATTACGCAAAAAATTTATCAGAAAAATTAGGTGGTGCTAAAATCTACCTTAAAAGAGAAGATCTATTGCATGGTGGTGCTCATAAAATTAACAATACTTTAGGTCAAGCACTTTTGGCAAAAAAAATGAACAAGAAAAGAATTATTGCTGAAACTGGTGCTGGACAACATGGTGTTGCAACTGCAATGGCATGTGCCGCATTAGGATTAAAATCTGAAGTGTATATGGGATACAAGGACACAATCAGACAAAAACAAAATGTTTATCGTATGAATATGCTAGGTTCTAAAGTTCATCCGGTAAAATCTGGCTCTAAGACACTAAAAGATGCAATTAATGAAGCAATAAGAGATTGGATTACTAATGTAGAAAATACATACTATTTGTTAGGTTCTGCAGTCGGTCCTCACCCTTATCCTGTCATGGTTAGAGATTTTCAAAGTGTAATTGGCAATGAAATTAAATCCCAAATGAAAAAAATTAACAATAAAGATCCTGATGTTGTAATTGCATGTGTTGGTGGAGGCTCTAATGCTATTGGCACATTCTATCCTTTGGTTGATACAAGTGCTGAGATAATTGGAGTTGAAGCTGCAGGAAAAGGATTAAAATCAAAATTACATTCAGCTACATTATCTGCAGGAAGTAAAGGTGTACTTCATGGTATGATGACTTACTTACTCCAAGATAGCGAAGGTCAAATTACTGAAACACACAGTATTTCTGCAGGATTAGATTATCCTGGTGTTGGACCTGAACATGCCTACTACAAAGATACTAAGCGTGTAAAATACCAATCAGCTACTGATAAAGAAGTATTAGATGCATTTTTGACTCTTACTAGAACTGAAGGAATTATTCCTGCGTTAGAATCTGCTCATGCTATTTCTGAAGCAATGAAAGTTGCAAAAAAAGGCAAAGCATCAGAATCTATAGTTGTAACTCTTTCAGGTAGAGGAGACAAAGATGTTGAAGAAGTTCAAAAATATTTAGATGCAGATGCAAAAAATAAATAATAATTTAAAACTAGTCAGTTTTGGTTAGTTTTAAAATACGTCTAGGTATGAATATTT
>CAJQSE010000017.1 GCA_905612485.1 uncultured Candidatus Nitrosopumilus sp. | reverse complement strand
ATTAGTGCTCCGACAACAAATGAGGTTGAATATGTTACTGTTGATGCAAATGCAATTGACGTTGATTCCTTAACTATTGGATTTATTCCAGTTGAAAAAGCTGATGAATTAACTCCAAAAGCAGAAGTTTTAGAAAAATTCTTAGAGTCTGAACTTGGAATTGATGTTGAGATAGTTGTCCCAACAAACTATGAAACTATCATTGAAGGAATGAGATTTGGTCATATTGATGCTGCCTTTATGGATACTGGACCTGCATGGATTACCCATGAAAGAACAGGTGCAGAAGCTGTATTGGCAGAGTTAGTCAAAGGTAAGGTAAACTATCAAGCAACAGTTTGGACGTTAGCAGAAAATGATTCCATTAACACATTGGAAGATACTGTTGGCAAACGTGTTGCATTTACTAGTATAACTGGTTCTTCAGGGTTTGTACGACCTATGGGAACTCTAGTAGCTGATGGTCATATCAATATTGAAGGCAACGATATAGTTGCTTTAGAGCAAGCACTTGCAAATAACTTTGAAAGTTACACCTTTGCAGGTGGCTACAAAGCAGCATTGAATTTACTGTTAAACGGTGATGTTGATGTTGCATTTGGTTCAGATATTGCTCCAAAGAAATACCTAGATTTAGAGGATCAAGTAAAATTACGTCCCGTTACTACAATTGGACCTGTACCATCCCATGTCTTTATGGTAAGTTCTAGCATGTCCGAACCAACTAAAGATAATTTAGTTAGCGCATTGATTAAACTCAATTATGATGAGCACAACTCAATTTTAACTAATTTGTATGGTGCTGAAGCACTAGTTCCAACAACAACCACTATGCATATTGGTGAATTTGGAACTTTTATTGATTCATTGACTGGTCTTGATCAAAAAATCTTAGACAAATATGATAAGAGCAAATAAAACACGGCGCATTTGAAATTATACAAATTCTAATGACCGAAACCCCTTCTTTTTCATTAATTTCAACAAATAAAATAATCCAAATGAATGACGTATGGACCTCATATGATTCCAAAAGTTTTGCTCTAAGTGGCGTTAACTTGTCCATTGACAGAGGAACAAATTATGCAATTGTTGGTCAATCAGGTTCAGGAAAGTCAACATTACTAAAATTGATGAATGGTATGATGATCCCAAGTAAGGGCACAATCAAAATGGACTATCAAACTCCAAACATGAATAACAAGACGTTCAAAAAAATGATGCACACAATAGGATACATTCCTCAAAGTCTGGGTCTTGTAAAAAACATCAGCGTCCTTGATAATATTTTGATTGGTGCATTGCCAAGACTTAGCACAATGCAATCAATACTAAAACAATTTCCTGAACATGAGATTCAAGAAGCTAAAAGAATTTTGAAATTAGTGGGTCTATCTGGAAAGGAATCCCGTAAAGCATACATGATTAGTGGTGGAGAAAAAAGACGTGTTGCAATAGCCAGAGCACTGATGCAAAAACCTACAATACTCTTAGCTGATGAAATAGTTTCAGAATTGGACCATGTGACAGCAAGAGAAATTATGGATTTAATTTTAGATGCTCAAAAGAAAATGAATCTAACTGCAATTATGGTACATCATGACATGGCACTTGCATTGGAATATGCAAATCGCGTGGCAGTAATGAAGGAGGGAAAAAAGATTTTAGAAATTGGTGTTGAGGGTGATTCTATAGTTGACTTTCAAGCAGGTGACATGGGTATTGAAGAAATAATGGAGATGTATAATACTGACGCCAAAGAATAATATCGTCATTGGAATCATTGTGGGTCTAGTTATAGTTGCATCATACAATGTCGATGCAAATCCTGTTGATTTTGCAGAAGGGATGCCAAACTTGGGAATTATTATTTCTGAAATATTTGTTTTAGAATCTCTGATTGATGATCTAAAATATATTCCAACTGCATTATGGGCAATGCTTGAAACGCTTCAAATGGCATTTATTGGAACGGTGATTGGTGTGACAATTGGTTTGCCTCTAAGTATGCTGGCTGCCAGAAATTTGAATAGCAAATTTGTTTATGCTCCAACTAGAGCGCTGCTTGCCATAATTCGTACATTTCCATCTATTTTGTGGGCGTTATTGTTTGTAATTATGGTTGGATTAGGACCGTATGCTGGTGTTTTAGCAATTGTAATGTATACCATAGGCTTTGTTACAAAACTGCAATACGAATCCATTGAAACTATTGATTCAGACCCCATGGATGCTGTAAGTTCTATTGGTGTTAGCAAATTCCAGTTAATTCGTTATGTAGTACTTCCTGAATCTGCATCTCATCTGCTAGGTCAGATACTTTACATGTTTGATTACAATGTACGTCAAACCAGTATTCTTGGAATTGTTGGTGCAGGTGGTATTGGATTTTTCATAATTAATTATATTAAATTCTTTGAGTATGGTAAGGCTGCAATATTTATGCTAATTGTTTTGATTACTGTTTTAGCAATTGATTGGATTAGTGTAAAGGTGCGAGACAAGTATATCATTAAATCTCAACATGGAATGGAAGTTAAAACAAAATAATTTAATTTTTCTTTTTAGAATCTAATGGAATTTGATTACAACTGCCGCAACCGTTCTTTCTTGTACCAAACCAAATCAGTGCAGATGGCAACAATAGATAAAGTAGCATTGCATTTTCAAAACCTAATAGTTCTTTATTTTCTAAAGCAATTCCTGCAGCTATTACTGCAGCAGATGAAACTAATCCTACTGCTGAAATTTTATTTATTTTATCTTTTAGTCCCATGTTACATCACAGTCTATGTGGTAATTTTATCTAGTTGATTTTTCTCTGTTGCTATCTTTACTTCCCTTGCAATTCTTTTACCCATACTCATGTTCTCATTAAACAATAATGAGTAGTAAGGGGAGCCATCCATGTAGATGTTGGTTCCAGCAACAATTCTTGCTGAAAATTCAAATGATGTAAATTTTGCATTCTCATCATAAACCCCTTCTATACAAAATGGACCATTCATGCCTGGTGAGACAACTCTTTTTGCTGCTTCAACAAAATTTTCACCCATTGTATACACCTCATCTAATAATGATTCTCTCAAAACTAGGGGACTATTTCCAATTACATTAAAGGATGGAATTTTTTTTGATTTTAATTGTTGTTCTGCTGGAATTCTTCCAAGCCCTTCAATGTCTGATTCATGTCTTTGATCAACTCCAAAGAATTCTAATTCATTAGTTAATGGTGAGTAAAAGAATTGCAAGTATGCTAAAACCCCTGCGGCATATTCTTGAATGTATAACGTTTCATCCTTTGAAAGTACTCCTTCAGAAATTAACTGGTTTCTTTTTGTATTGTACTCTTCTTCACTGGCTGCCATG
>CAJQSE010000016.1 GCA_905612485.1 uncultured Candidatus Nitrosopumilus sp. | reverse complement strand
TTTTTTGCTTCATCAATTTTGTTCATATAATCACCATATTTTTTAAATTCAATTTGCTACTTATCTTACAATAATTCATTCCTATTTAATAGTAAATATTCCAGAAGTAGAAATATTTGATAATTTATTTGAAACTAGATCTACAGTCATTTTATAAGAACCAGGAACAGTTATGATTTTAGAAAATGTGTCATTAATTGGAAACAAATCTCCATTTTTGAGACATTGGTTAAAAAAACCATCTTGAGTTACTACATCACTATTTCCAGATGTGTAAATTGTGATATATAGATCACCACAACTAAATGAAGAATCGGTTACTTTGACTTGAACTTCAATTGGTTCTGAAATAAGATATTGGTTTGAAAGTCCAATTATTTTTAGAGAAGAATCATGAGAGGATGAACCTTCAGAAAAAGACATTGGCCACATATTCAATTCTCTATCAGGTTTTTGAAGAATATCAGCCATTACTGCAGATCCAAAAATGATTGAGAAAATTATAGGTAAAACAAATACAATAATTAATTTTGAAGATACCATTTTGTAATAATTTGCCAATTCCCTTATATCTATTTAGCAAAAATTAAGATCAAGACTACATTGTGACGAATAAGTTAAATCGTATCCGTGTAAATATTGCTATATGCGACTTAGAAAATTTAGAGTCAGAGCTTATCGATGCATTCATGATTCTGGTGAGATTACTGTAGGTGATTTAGCAGCTTTTATTGGAAGAAATGAAAGTGGAAAAACAACCATTCTACAAGCATTAACTTTATTAAATCGAGATGAACAAATTTCAGAATTAGATCTTTGTGATGAAATGGCAGAAGAACTCAAAGAGGAAATTAAACTAGTTGAAGGGGAATTTGATTTAAATGAATATGAAATAGAATTGGTAAAAGAGAAATTTCCAGAATTACCACAAATTAAAAAAATTAAATTATTTAGAACAAGTAGAAATCCAAAAGTACAATATGAATTTGAAGGTAAAGAAATTAGTAATAATAATGAAGAATTTAATTCATGGGAAAATTTTACAAAAGAAATTCTTGAATTTTTAAATACACTTCCAAATCATATAAGAATTCAAATTGACACAAAATTATTTGATGGTCCAGTTCCAAAAAATCAAGAATCCTTTGATAGTGGAATGGCAGAATTTAGTAATGAATTTCATGTAATAGTCATTCAAGAACCAAAAATTATAGAAGAATGGGGGAAAATTTATCATAAATCAGAAAATCAATTTTCAAATCTTCTAAGTGGTGAAAGTCAACAAGTAGCATTACAAAATTATATTTCTGCAGAATTACATCCAAGATTTGTTTATTTTTCAGATTATAAAAAAATTTATGGGAATATTAATCTAAATGAATATCTAAGAAAAGAAAACGAACAAATACAGGATTCTATTGAATTTGTTGAAGAATTTGATAAAGCTGAAACAGTTAGGAATTTGTTTTATTTAGCAGAATTAGATATCAATGAGTTAGATAAAGTAAAAGGACAACCATCAAAATCTATCAAATTACTAAATACTGCCAGCAATAGATTGACTAAAAAATTAAATCCTGTGTGGAAAGGTGATCCTATTCATGTTGACTTGAGATATAATCCAGGAAATATCATGAGTGTGGTAATTTCAGATGTACATAAAGATGGAACAATTACAAATACAGGATTATTAAATAGACGTGCAGAAGGTTTCAAATGGACATTTTCATTTATAGTAAACTTTGCAGCTGAAACACAACGTTCAGAATTAAAAGAAGCAATATTACTTTTAGATGAACCTGCAAGAAATCTCCATCCAACACAACAAATGGGAATTTCAGATTTATTGAAAAATTTAGCTGGTTCAAATCAAGTACTATATGCAACACATTCTCCATTTATGATATTTGATTATACTCCAGGTAATTTACTAGTAGTGGAATTAGATAAAAGAAAACATCTGAGTAGGATATTTTATGATTATTGGAATGCAGATGATAAAACATTAACACCAATTTTGTATGGATTATGTAGAGGTCAAGTAGAGGCAATTGTTGATAGAGAAATAGGAACTAATTCCAGACCAGTAATTATTGTAGAAACAATGTCAGATTCGATGTATCTAAATGCATTTGATAAATTTTTACAAGATCCAAATATTTCAATGAATCCATTAAATGTAATTGCAGCATATAATAAAAATTCAGTATTACCTTTAGCAATTTTTTATAGAAATCATGGCTACAAAACATTTGTTTTATTAGATAATACAGAAGAATCTAAACAAATTTCTGCACAATTAGAATCAAATCAATTTTCAGCAAATCAAACAATATTTTTTGAAAGAGAAGGTAAAAAACTAGAATCAATCGAAGATTATGTTGTAATTGAAGATTACTTACATGCAGTAAATCAAACGTATGAAATAAAATTAAGGCAAGAAGGATATTCAAATCTTACAGCAGAAAATATTGATTCAGTAAGCAGTAAAGGCATTTTAGAAAAATTGAAAAGAATATGGCAAGAGCATAGAGATGATGACTGGGGTGAATTTAACAATGAAGAAATTACTAGATATATTTGTGAAAAAATTGCATTAGAAGAAACTAATTTCTTATCAGATAAAACTAAAGATCAATTCAGATCATTATACAGATTAATTGCTGAAAGAATTAGACAATATCAAAATACAGCAACCAAACCAAATCTTGAAAAATATCAAAAGAAAGAAAAATAGAGGAAAGAAGTTTTACTTATGAAAAATACTAATATAATAAAAAAGGGTTTAAGTTGGAGATAAAAAAAACCAATATAATGAATAAATCCTCAAAGAGAGGAATTTTCCTCGCATTAGGGATATTATTTTCAATATCACTACTTTTAATTCCATCAAATGGATATGCTGAAGAAATTAATGTAAAAAGTATAGGAGTAGAAAAAACTTCAATAATTACATTAACAAATGATGCAGTAAAAGAGGTTAAAACATTTAGAATTTGGTTAGGTCAAAATAGTAATTTTGAATCATTTAAAACAGAAAAAGGGTGGATAGGTGAAAAAACTCCACAAGGAGTAATAATTTTTACATCATCCCAACCAATTAAAGAAAATGAATCAGTGAAATTTGGAATTAAAACAGACAAAGCAAATCCAATAATTAATTGGAAAGGATTAGATGAAACAGACTCTGTAATAGATATAGGAGTAGTAGAGTCAAAAAAATTAGAAAAAGTTAATCAAAATCCAGATTTAGAATCAAATAAAAATAGTGATGGAGAAATATTTTCAGAGTCGTCATTTAGAATAATTCCAGATAAACCAAATATTGGATCAACAATAAGAGTAACAGGTGAGAATTTTGATGTATCTCAATTTTATGATTTCTACATAGACACCAAGAAGATTGGAAGTTTTGAAACAGACAATAAAGGTTATTTCATTACTACGATGAAAATTCCAGAAACTGAAACTAAAGATAGAGTAGATTTTAAAGTTAAAAATAATCAAGGTGAAGAAAAAATAGTAAGTTTAAGATTAGGAGATAATAAAAATAGAATTACACAAGTTAATGAAATTAAAATAACAATTAATGGAATTAATAACATAGTACATAGAGGAGATATTTTAGAAATACATGGAACTGCAACACCAGGTATTGCAATCATTACAGAAATTAAAGATCCGCAACAAAATATCATCAATAGTAGAACTGCAAAAGTGGACGGTACAGGTAATTGGAAATTAGAAAATGGAATTAATATTCCATTTGATTCACCATTAGGAAAATACAGTATTACAGTTTCAGATGGAAGACATCAAAGTCTAAAATTTTGGACAATTGAAACAAATAAAACAATTATAATTAATCCAGAAAAAATAAAATTTGAACCAGGAGAATTAATTAAATTTACTGGAACAGCATTGCCAAATAATCCATTAGAATTAATTTTAGAAGATAGTCTAGGGGATGAAATGACATCAGATATTTTAAAAATAGATAGTTCAGGAGTGGTAGAATTTGAATATCAAACGACAGAAAATGAGGATAAGGAAGGAACATGGACTTTAATTGCAACTCAAAAAAATATCAAAGAATTCATCTATGTAGGATATGATGAATTTCCAACAATTCCAGTAAACTTAAAATTTGATAAATCGAGTTACACAAATACAGATACAGCAATAATTAGTTTAGTAGGTAAACCATCAGATAAAATAACATTGTTAATCATAACGCCATCAGGAACTATTCAGGGTGCTGACAAAATAATTCAATTAAGAGAAGACGGTAGAGGAGAACATAATTTGGATTTATCAGGATATATATCTGGAATTTATACAGCAGTAATTAAAAAATCAGGTTCACAAAGTAGTGAAAGGTTTTCAGTAGGATTACAATTGGGTTCAGGACCAATTGATGCTAAAATAACACAAGAAGAATATGAACAGGGAGAACGAATATTATTACTAGGTAGTACAAATCCTAATACCTTAATGACTGCAACTTTAGTTAATCCTAATGGAATTAAAATCAAAACAGTAGAAATTGCATCAAATAGTGTAGGAACATTTACTGAAGAAAAATTAAGAATTCCATCAAATGGAGAAATAGGATTATGGTCAATTAATGTTGCAAGTGGATCTAATTTAGATACAGTGGAGTTTAACGTATTTTCTTCAATAGTAGAAGGGATGTCTGTAAAAACATTAGACGAAGTCAAAATAGGGGATTTACTTAAAATCTCAATTACAGCATCTCATAAAACTTCTATAATAATAAAAATAGTAGATATGAGTGGACAAGAAATATCTAACCTAGGATGTAATACAACAAAAGAATTCATTTGTGAAACATTTTGGTCTGTTCCAAAGGATACAGTCCCAGGAACATATGTGATCAAAGTAAATGATGCAATTAGTTCAAATGAAACAATATTTAAAATAAAAATGAATTAAAACAATTTTATTCCACCTAATTAGAGAATTTATAATGAATCTTAAGGACAAAATTACCGAATACCAAAATTTTCCAAAAAAAGGAATACTATTTAGAGATTTTAGTCCAATCTTAAAAGATCCATCATCATTATCATATATTGCAGATGAATTTTCAAAACATTTCCATCCAAAAGACGTAGATGTCTTTGCAGGAATTGAATCAAGAGGATTTTTACTTGCAACTATTTTGGCATTAAGATACAATAAAGGTATGATCATGATTAGAAAAGCTGGAAAATTACCTGGAAAAACTACAAAATTAGCATATATAATTGAATATGGAAAAGATACAATAGAAATTCAAAAAGACATCATAAAAGAAGGTCAGAAAGTGGTAATTTGTGATGATTTACTTGCAACTGGAGGAACAGCAAAGGCATCTGCAAAATTAATTGAAAAAGTAGGTGGAAAAATTACAGGATTTGCATTCATTATAGAATTAACAGATTTGAATGGAATTAAAGGCATTAGTAAATACAATTGTAAATCATTGGTGAAATATTAATGGAAAAAGATGTAGAAATTGGAATTTTTGGTGGAACTGGAATTTATGATTCAGGATTACTTGAAAATGCACAAGAAATAGAAATAGATACACCTTACGGTAAACCATCAGATACCATAACAGTTGGGACATTCAAAGGAAGAAAAATTGCATTTCTTCCAAGACATGGAAAAAAACACACCATACCGCCTCACATGATTAATTTTAAAGCAAATATCTGGGCATTCAAAGAATTAGGAGTGACAAGAATAATAGCACCATCAGCAGTAGGAAGTTTAAAAGAAGAATTATCTCCAGGCCATTTTGCATTACCAACACAATTTTTAGATTTTACAAAATCAAGAGACGGTTCATTTTCAGAAGACGGGCGTGTTATTCACATCTCAGTAGCAGATCCATTTTGTCCTGAACTACAATCGTCAATTCTAAAAGTAACAGATGAACAAAACATTGGAATTCATAAAGATTGTACCTATGTTTGTATTGAGGGTCCAAGATTTTCAACAAGAGCAGAATCAAAATTCTATAGAACAACAGGAGCAGATATTATTGGAATGACACTAGTTCCAGAATGTCAACTTGCAAGAGAAGCACAAATATGCTATGCATCAATTTCAACAGTTACAGATTATGATGTTTGGGCAGATAAACCAGTTACAGCAAAAGAAGTGTTAGAAACACTTTCAAAAAATGTAGAGATAACAAAGAAGATACTAACAGAATTAATTGATAAAATACCAACAACTAGAAGTTGTTCATGTGCTAAAGCACTAGAAGAAGCACAATTTTAATCATCAACAAAAGAATCTTTTTTTAGTCCTTCAGGAAGTGTCAAATCACCTTGAAGTAAATTTTGCTGTAATGTCATAATTACTTCTTCAACATCATAACCTAATTTTTCTAATTCAGTCTCAGTACTTTTAGAAAGTTTTGCGCCAACATTTTGTCCACCAATTCTACCAAATGCTATCGCAGTAAAATGAAATTCATGATCATTTAAAGTGCAAACACCATTGATTTTTGCAGCCATCTGACTACCATGAATATTATTGATGTGAACTTTAAGATCCATGAGATATTTTAAATCTCTATAGCCTTGTTGACGTTGTCTTCAATCAAAAAGCTCCAATGTTGGTCATCTTCAATTTTAAAATTTTCACTTTTAAGTGAAATTACTTTTTCTTCAAGACATTCATGCTGAATGGAATCATTTTCTTTTAATTTCACTAATTTCCATTTGTATCTTCCTTGTTGTAATTTACATATTGTAACTGCCCATTTTTCATCAGAATCAATTTTTGGCATACCCACAACTTCAGCTATTTCTTCAATTCCAAGTTGCTTTTCTTCACAAAATTGTTTTTTGCAAGAACCACATCTCCATACATCAACAGAACCTATGGTTCGTTCATCTATGTTGATATTTACTACACCAAAATATGTAATCTGCGGATTATTACAGCATTTGTAAACTTCAGGAGATTTTGGTTGTTCATCAGATTTACCTAGAGTTTTTCTAGTATAACTCTGAGGTTTTCCTGAAGGTGCATCAGAATCACTCAATGTTGTTCACCAATTATTAGCATTATTTAGTTCTTGCATCATCATAAGCTTGTTCTAAAATTACTCCTATATTATCAACAATTTTGTTTCGTTTAAATTCAATATGTTCTCGCTCACACATTTTTCTATACATGTTAACAGCAGTAAATCTCGGATGCATTGCTTCAAATTCAGTGTCAGATATATCAATAAATGCACCAAGACTCATAAGTTCAGTAGCAGTCTTTTGAGCAAATTCGGATGTAATTTTTAATTTATCTGCAATTTGTAGAGAAGACATTTTTCCATACCAAGTAATTAACAAGTATGTTTTTGCCTGAATAGGAGTTAATCTAATTTCTGAAATTAAATCATTTTCAAGTTTAGATGAATCCATTATTTTTTAAAGAAAATAACAAGTACATAAAACATGAGTAAACAGATTATTTTTTAACCAGAATTTTTTTGGAAATTTTTATACTAAACCCCATAACAATAAAATGAATAATTCCGCCCACAATAATAGCAGTTATCAGATTATCAAGAATAATCCAGATAATCAAAAATGCGATGATCGATGGAACTGTTACAATTGTAGCCATAATAGTTCCTTTCAATACAATCTCACTAATTTTGAGTTTAGATTTTGCTGGATCAGACAACAGGCTAATTTTCAAAAATGGTAATAAAAATCAAAGATACTTTATATTTGGTGGACACCGATTCGTGTTACTTGTCAAGTTACAAAAAGACGTATTCAAATGAACAGTCATTAAGTTTTGTCATTCCCATAATTGTGATTTTATTTATAGGAATTATTTATATAATGAGTCAAAGAGCAGATTCAAGTTATGTTAGTTTTATTTTAATTGGGGCAGCATCAGTTACAATGATCTATTGGGTTAGAGTAATTAAAAAAATGGCAGTTGAACAAAAACCTGTAACATTCAATCAAGGAAGAGAGCAAGAAACAAAAAATTGGGTATATGATTTAATCAAAGGGGAAGGAGAATTTATTTTTGTAGCAGAAGTTCCAGGACCTGAAGATAAAATTGCAGTGAGATTGGTAGATGGTGTTCTGTATGTTCGCGGTACAGGAGGATTTACAAAAGAAGTTCCAATTGAAGGAGTAAATGAAATGCAAATACAGGATTTCAAATATAGAAACGGCGTATTAACACTAAAGATAAAATAACTAAAGACTTTTTGCTAGTTCTAATTTTTGAGGCAAATATTTATCAGTAATATTTGTAAGACCATATTTTGAAAAGGCTTCCAGTTCAGCTTTTCTCTTTAATTTTAAAAATACATCAAGCTCTTTTTTCCAAATTCCATCTTGATATCTAGGATCTTTTTGTAAATCATAACATCGCTTAATATCAGATTCAGTCATAGGGATTGTAGGTAATTTGTATTTTTCAATATCAGTAGCCCATACTCCAACCCATTTTGCATCTGGAACTGTTAATTCTCTAAGGTGTGCAGCATTAGCTGAGCCAGATTTAATTACCATTGCAATATGTTCTCCATACACATCACCATCAGTAAGACAGATGACAGGTAATTTCATTTCATCATGAAGTCTTTTCAATAAAGTTCTAGTAGAACGTGGTGCTTGCCCTCCAGTATTAATAATAATTGATTTAAATTTTTTATCTACTTGTTCTTCAACGAACCTTGTAAACAGGCCACCTTTCTCAATTGCAATTACAATTTCAGCACTTGTACTAACTAATTCAGCAGTAGTCAAACTAGGACCTATAGAATATCCATCAGGGTGATTGGCTAAATTCATAGTTTTTCCCTCATAACCAGGAATAGTATATTCAATATTCAAATCACCAAAAATAGAACTTCTTTCCTCAGGGAAAATATGGAAATCTTCTCGGGCTCTAGAAGTAACAGCTTCTAAATCTACAATAATATTATCAGATTCAGATTGATCCTCAAATTCAACAGCAAAAGCCTGTGAAGAATAATAAATATCTCTCAAAGTGGATGATTTTCTCTCAGTAGTTAATCTGTTTGCAAAAAATGCTAACCACATTAACTGTGTGAATGATCTTAGTTGTGCTGAATTTCTAGAACTTCTTAAAGCAGCATTATTGCCTAAAATGTATTGTCGAAGTTGTTTATCATAAACAATATTACTTACAGACCGGCTAGGAATAGAAAATTTTGGGAATTGACCATTATCTAAATCATCATAAATTTTTGCACCATGAGTTTTAAGTAATTCAAGAATAAGCTTTTGTTTATCATCTGCTTTTTTACTTCGAGACTTAATTTTATTTTCTTGTTCTTTTTTACTTGTTTTCAATTTCATTTGCCTCCTTTACTGCTTTTTTATTTTCAGATGCAATTTCAGTTTCTAACATCTTCTTATAATTAGGTTCTTTCTTCCTTCCAGATAATTCTGTACAAAATTCTGCAATCATGGGAATATATTTTGCATAAAGATTAGCTCTCTTTTTGGCCATTTCGGCTTGACCACGTTTAGACATGAAAGACGATAATTTTCTAGATAAAAATTGCAATGCCAATCTTAACTCTCGTTCTATTTCTTGTCTGTCAGCAACATTTTCTTTTCCTGCAGTTTTATATGGAATTCTTGTTGAGCATATATGAGAAACAATGATGAATGGAGGTTCTCCTTTTATCTTGTATCGACCCCAATCAGTATCATTAACAACTTTAAGAACTACATCACTACCTTCATCATAAAGTAGTGGGATTCTGTTAGCATATCGATAGACATGAGGTCCGCCAGATTTAATATCACCACCATAAGCTATTCCCATCTCAACAATGAAAGGAAATCCAGAATATGCAGAAGCTGGACGCTGAACTACAGCAACAAAATCAGGATTAAAAAATTTCTTAATTCCTTTTTCTAAGGGTTCTGCACCCAATGGAGCCAGACAACTGGAATCAGGAGCCATAAAATCTTCAAATTTTTGAAGAGCGTCACTAAGATTCACAAGTTCTTGATTTGTTAAAGTACCCATTCTTTTCTCAGGCTTAAATTTTGCAAATTCTGCAAATTTTACTGCAGTTGTAGGGCCTATACGTTGAAATCTTTTAGTCAAAAATGTAGTAAGGGGTTCCCCCTGAACAGTATTTGTCAATTGTTTATAATATTCACTTTCAGGATCCATGTCAACAGATTTCGATTGTGAGTCACCAAAATCCCAATAAAATAATTTTTTATTGGGCATATCAATATCCTCAATTTGAATTTTATTGAGTTTTTCAAAATCCATTTTTAAAAATGACATTAAAGCTATTACGACTCTAACTTGACGAGGAAGATGTTTCCATTTCTTTTTTGCTTTATCCATAATAGAAATGAAACTAAGTTTCTTTACAGATAATCCCAAATCTTTTCTAACTTTTTCAATCATTGTATCATCAATGGTTGGAATTTCAAATTGAGATTCAACAATCATTCTTCGTATACGTTCAACATCAATTCCATGTGGATGTGGACGAATAATTGTAGGAGGTGGAGGAATTTCTTTTACAAATCTAGGATGACTAAATTTTTGTTCTTTAGAATCATTAAAAGTTATTGAGGCATAAGGAGTAATTAATGAAGTTTCATAAACATAATCACGAATTTTATTTCCTGCTTTTGAATAATCACCCTCTAAACAAATACTTACAGCAAGTCCTGTTTTTGCAACTTCTTTAGTGGTGTGTTTTACAATTATAGGTTTATTTTTTTGAATATCCAATAATATTTCAAATTGATTTTGAATTTTTCCATCAGATGAACTTTTTACAATGACAGGTTTGTTTGTTGTAATTTGTCCATACAAAATTGCCATTGTTGCACCCAGTCCAAACATTCCTCTTGCTTGTTTAAGTCCAAATTTAGAACCATAAAGTACAGTTCCAAAAGCAAGTGGAATATGTTCTGCATCAATTCCAGGCCCATTATCTTTTACAGTCAAAATGTAAGGTTTAGGGTCAGGCTTATCAGGGTCAACTGCCTTTATTGTAAGATGAACGTCTGGAAGAATACCTTTTTGGTCACATGCATCTAATGCATTTTCAACAAATTCACGTACAGCAGTATATAGTGAACGAGTTGGATTACTAAATCCAGCTAAATCACGATTACTATAAAAAAACTCACTAGGAGATATTTGATTAAATTTTTCTTTAATAGCGGACATCTTGATCCTCCCACAATTGCATTTTTTCTTGTTTTGTTCTTCTATTTGCAGCTTCTAATTTATCATAAACTGCACCATGCATACTACCACTTGAAATAGCAGATATGGCATCAACAACTAATCGTAATTTACTTGAATCCCCAATAATTGAAACGGTTCTCCCATAAACTGAAATATGTGTATTAGTAAGATTTTCCATATTTATTCTTGCTCTACCTGCATTTCCAATGATTCGCCCTTTTATCCTTTCAACATTTGCATTAGATTTTCCAGCAAATTCTCTAAGATCAATTACATGTAATGCATTTTCACCTTCTAACAAAGTCATTGCATTTTCAGGGGAAAACCCTCTTCCAATTGCACTAACAATTTCCATTGCTTTGAATGGTTGCATTTTTTCAACATCACCAACAGATTTTATAAAAACTTCACCGTTGTCACCGTCAATATCAATTGAAACATAGCAGGATTTTTCAATTGAAGATTTAACATTACCAGATTTTCCAATCAAAGCACCTATTCTATCATTGGGTATACGAATTAACTTTTCAAAGCTCATTTACAATATCCTCAAACACATCGACAGAATCTTCAACAACCATTCCTCTTTTCTTAAAGAATCTTGTAATGTTATTAATGTCTCTTTTAAGAAATTCTTTAGAATTTGGATGTCTAAGATCAACTGCAGAACCTAAATCAAATACAACTAATCCATCATCAGTTTTGAAAATATTATATTCTGAAAAATCACCATGAACTAATTTTGCTTTATCATATAGATCTTTGATTAAAGATATTGCTTGTTCATAGTCATTTTGTTCAACAATTGAGGTTAGCAAAGACCTACAAGGTGAACCATTAACGCCTACAAAATCCATGGCAAGTACATTATTTGTCACATAAAGAGGTCGAGGTACAGGAATACCAGCATTATAACATTGAGTTAGATTACGATATTCTTTTTTTGCCCATAAATAGACCAAATTTTTGGTGCCTTTTTTGACATGCCGAAATCTAGGATCACCTGTAAGATAGGGTTCACGTTTTTTAAAATTAGAAGTACTTACCAAATAAATTTTCAAAGCAACATTTGTATCATCATCAGCAACACCCCAAAAAACAACAGATTCTTTTCCAGCACTTACAGAACCATTGACATATGCAATTACATGATCTGTAATCATTTTGTAAAGAGTCATGACAGTTGGTTTATCTAAAACTTCATTGATGACTTTTCCTTTTTTAAATCCATCTGGAAGTTCTCGTCTTTTAGATTTTGAAATTAATTTATTATCAATTTTAGATTCTAATTTTCTACTAATAGTATCAGTCAATAGTTATTATTTTCCACACTAGATAAAAGAGATTGCTTTTGAACTAAAACATTAGAAAAAATATTAAAATAAAAATTCATTTTATGTATTAAAAATAATCAAAAATGGAATGTCAGAAATAATTTTAATACCAGATTCAGAACCAAGACCAAGACCAATAGCTAAAGAGATGGTGTCCTTACCTACAAGATTCATCATGGATGAAGATTTTAAGAAAGATATAGCTTCATCTTTATCAACTAATTGTTTACCATAATAGCTTTCACTAATGTGAATTTTTAACTCGCCATCAACAACATCTTTCCCCAATAATTCAGCATCACACATATTGACCATTGTGTTTTTTTGATAATCAGAAATTCGTACTGAAAATTGCATTACGCATATTTACCTTTCAAAGTAGATTTTGCACCGCATGCTTCACAAATTAAAAATGAAATACGATTTTCCTTTAGAATTTTTGTATCAGGACTTTTACATGTTGTACATTCAACATAATCTTTTACATAAATTTGAAATAATCTAGTAAAGTCATCAGGAGCTCTACGACCAACAAACATTGCTTTATCCCCAATACGTTCTGCAGGCACAGCAAATTCTTTTGAAAGGTATTGGAGAACTTTATCAGAATCTCTTCTAAGAACCTTAGGAAATTCAGAAAAATTTCGTAAAAATGTTTTTTGCCCTTCCCACATTATATCAACAATTGGAAGTTCAAATCTAGCTGAAGATTCGGCATTAGAGTTACCTAATTTATCTTCAATACGTTTAAGCAAATTTTCATAATCTGATTTAGTCATTAAAAAAAATGTATGAGGTATTCCCTATATTGTTTTTGAAAAAGTGGAATCGAGTGGACTGATTTTCATCTATTCTTTTGGCATTGCACCAATACGGAATACATTAGTTCCACAAGTTGGACATGTACCTTTAACGGCTGGACGTCCATTCTTTAGTTTGACTTCTTTAGGATCTTTAATATCCCTTTTTGCCCTACATTTTACACAATATGCTTGAACCATTATGAAATTTAACACAATTGGGGGTATTTAGGAAGAGGCTGTGAAAAATATTTCACTATAAACTAGATGTATGTAGTTTTTTTTAGGCACTAAAAAAAGTGAAAATATGATAAATTTCATAAAAATTGGGATTTATTTTAAAATTATGAGTTTAAATTAATAAAAATAATTATTTTTTTCAATATTTATAAAATAAATTATAATTTTTAGAAAAATTATCAAATATAAAGTAGTTATTAATTAAAATAAAAAATGGCATCAAAAAAAGGAATTGTGATTACAGCAATAATTTTAGCAGCAATTACAGGTGCTAGTTTTCTATTATGGATAGTACCACAAGAAAATGATACAACATTCATAGTAACAGATTATGAAGGATACTTAGATGGAGTAAATAACATTCATGAAGTTTTACAAGAATCCATAGATATCGAATACCAGAATCTTCGTGAGGGGAAGATTTCACCAATAGATTACATTACAATTACAGAGGTGACATCATCACAAGTGACTACACAAATTAGTGAATTTATTACTTCAAAACCTTCAGAACAATGGCAAGAAAGTTACATTAGTTATATGAATGGAATGAAAAAATTTAATGAATATATTTTAGAAACCAAAGTATTAGCAAATCAAATTGAAAATGGAGGTTTAGATGCAGAAATTTTACAAACAGTAGATAGAATTGAATCCATTAAAGCAGAATCAATAGAATATATCAAAAAATCAAATGAATTAAGACCCTAGGCTCAAGACCGAATTATACTAATCAGAATGTGTTGGAAATCATTAAAAACTAATTACATCTAATGGATTACAATGTCACAAAGATCTACTAAAGTGCAAAAAGATGTTAGTAAATCAACAGCCAACAAATTAGTAGTAATTTGTGTAGATAGAGATAATGACGTAGGTGAGAAAACAGGAATCAGTACTCCAGTAATAGGAAGAGATGCATGTATAGAAGCAGCACAAAGGTTAGCATTAGAAGATCCAGAAGATGCGGATTCTAATTCAATATTTGCAGCAATTAAAACATATGAAGATTTAATCAGTAAAGGCTACCAAGTTGAAGTAGCCACCATTACAGGTGTTAAAAATAGAGGAGTACAAGCAGATGAAAAAATACTAATTGAAGCAAAAATGGTATTAGAAAAATTTCAAGCAAATGGAGCAGTAATTGTTTCTGATGGAGAAGACGATGAAAGTGTAATTCCAGTTATTCAAAATGTGTTACCAGTAGTATCAGTACAACGAGTAGTAATGAAAGTAAGTAGGAGTGTTGAGTATTCTTATGCAGTTTTTGGAAAATATCTAAAAATGATTGCTTATGATTCAAAATATTCAAAATTCTTTTTAGGAGTTCCAGGAATTCTTTTGTTAATTGGTGGAATTGGAACTGTTGTGGGATATACAGCAGAAATATTTGCAGTACTTGTAAGTATTTTAGGTGGAGCATTTTTGATCAGAGCATTTGATATTGACAGAGCATGGTCAAGTTGGTCTAAACCTACACCTACAGGTTTTATCAGAATGTTTACAATGGTTACAGGAGTATTGTTGATTCTATCATCAGTACCAGCTGGAATTAGTACAATTGATTCAGAAATAATTGAATCAAATGAAGGAGTAATAGAAAGTTTGTCAAATCAAATAGTATTAGGACAATTTGTAGCAGGATCATTACCAATTTTATGGATTGGTTTGGGAGCAATATTTGCGGGTACATTACTAAGTAATTGGATTGGAGGAATTCCTAGACAAATTAGTGACATTCTAAGAATTATTGTTTTAATATCACTATATCCAATTATTTCACAATTTACTAACATAATGATATTTGATGATAGTTCATTCACTTTAATTCCACCATTATTAGTAGGGTTAGCAGTTACATTAGTTTCAGCTACAGTTCTCTTTAAAAAATACAGAAAACAAAAAGACCAAGAAATGGTTTCAGATTAACTATCATAAATTAAAAAAAATTTTAAAAAACACTGATATCATCAAATATTCATTAGTTTTCAAAGGAAAATAAAAATGAGTAAAATAAAAGATATAATTTTGCAGTTATCAGGATTATACAAAATATACGGGAAAAAACTAGAGACTGAAATTAAAACAGGAGATATTCCCAATCACATTGCATTAATTTTAGATGGAAATAGAAGATGGGCTAAACGACATTTAGAAATTAATAAAAAAGGACATTGGCAAGGAGCAGATGCAGTTGAAAATTTGCTTGACTGGTGTGAAGAATTAGATATAAAAATTGTTACATTGTATGCGCTATCAGCAGAAAATTTAGATAGAAAAGGTGAAGAATTAGATGACCTTTATGAATTAATTCAAATACGATTAGAGAAATTATACAATGATCCTAGAATACATAGATGTAAAATGAGAGTTAAAGGAATTGGAAGAATAGAATTATTACCAGAATCTATCAAAGAAGTGTTAACGAGATTAGATAATGTTACAAAAAATTATGATAATCATTTTCTAAATATTGCTCTAGCATATGGTGGTCAGTATGAATTAGTAGATGCAGTAAAAAAAATAGGAGAAAAAATCAAAGGAGGAAAATTGAAAATATGCGATATTACAAAAGAAGAAATTGAATCAAATCTATACACATCACATCTGCCACAATCATCACCAGATATGATTTTACGCACATCGGGTGAAAAAAGATTAAGTGGGTTTCTAATATGGCAAAGTGCGTACAGTGAATTAGTTTTTATGGATATTTTTTGGCCAGAATTTAGGAAGATTGATTTGATGAGAGCCATTAGAACATTTCAAGAAAGAAAAAGAAGGTCAGGTAAATGATTAAAGAAACATCAGCAGGAATTATAGTATATAGAAAAGAAAATACAAAAAAATTGTTTTTGTTGTTACATTATCCATCAGGACATTGGGATTTTGTAAAAGGAAAAATGGAAAAAAATGAAACAACACATGAAACAGCAATTAGGGAAACAGAAGAAGAAACAGGAATTACAGATATAGTATTTGTAGAAAATTTTGAAGAGTGGGTTGGATATGATTTCAAATATCAGGGGGAATTAGTTCAAAAAAAAGTTGTGTTCTTTTTAGCTGAAACAAAAACTAAAGAAATTAAAATCTCACATGAACATAGTGGGTATATATGGATGGATTATAATTTATCAATGGAAAAATTAACATTTGATAATGCTAAAACAATACTAACAAAAGCACAAAAACTACTTTCCGATACTTTGTAAATGTAATTCTTTTGCTACACTAATAGGATTTTTAGCATTCAAAATAGTTCTACCTATAATTAAATAATTTGTACCAGATGAAATTACTTCTGATGCATTCCCACCTTGAGTACCAACTCCAGGTGAAAAAATACTTAAATTTTTTCCTACTTGTTTAGAACAATATTGTATGATTTTTGGAAATGTTGCACCAACTACAATACCATCAACTTTTGCAGTTAATGCCCAATTTAGAAATAATTGGTATAATTGTTGTTTTTTACCCATCTTAATTTCCATATCATAAGATAATTTAGCCTCAGGTGCACTCATGTGGCATAAAGTAATCACACCTTTCTGTTCTTTGTGCGATGATTTTACTAAATTCTTTAAACTATCTAATCCCATGATAGGATTTACTATTACTGCATCAAAACCCAAATTCCATAAATGTTCAGTTGTTACACGATTAGTATTTCCAATATCATTTAGTTTGATATCAGCAATAGTTTGTAATCCATAATCATGTGCCGTTTTATTGATTTTAATTATTTCTTTAGCACTGAGTGGAAGAAGTAGATGAAAATTTAATTTTATCCCACATAAATAGGGATTTAGTTTTTTAATATTTTGAATAGTTTTATTTTGTAAATTTTTTTCTAAAGAATTATAATCATTTGCAAGAATTACTTTACCATTGGTTTTTGAGACCTGGGAAAGTCTAGTTTTGAAGGTGGCCATAATCAACTAGTGGATGTGTATCCTTCAATTTTATTATTTTGATATAAGAATATCCATGTTCAGATGGATTTTGAACAAAAATTGGTTCAGTTCCATTTGTTGTAGAAAATTTAATGAATGGATTTCCAGGATCATCGTTCAAAACTACATGACAAAAATAAGATGTGCCTTCATCATTGAAATTCATAAAAACTCCAAGAAGCCATTTATCTTTGTGTGGAAATAGAAATAAAGGAAAAGGAACATCATCAAAACCCCATGTGAGTTTTGCAAGACTAGATAGATCTTCTAATTCAATTGGTTGGTACCTATCAAGAGTTCCATTACCAGGTTGTAGTGTTTTAGGAAGAGATTTAATTCTAATAATTGGCGAATAGAGTTTACTAGAATCAGAAGTTGAATTTACAATATCAGATTCTTCTTTTCCAGATTTTAATCCATAACAAAGATAATCACCATTATGTTCTAAAGGAGTATAGTAAACAATTGGTTTTTGTTGTAAAACATCCATTTGTACAGATAGAATTTTTTTACCATCATGATTATGAGCAAAAGATACACGAGGTGCACGTTCAAGTGCACAAACTAATCTTGTAAATTCTAAAGTAGAATGAACTTGTATGTAACGAGGTAACTTATCAACAACAGGAGTTTCTAATTTGTCCACAAGGATTGGTAACAGATTATCAAATTAAACTTATCCAAAAAGTTAGAGCCTAGTGTCTTCTATCAACAATATCATTGATTGCTGGACCAGTTCCAATTATTGTTACAGGCGTGTTTAATTTATTTTCAATATTTTTGATAAAAGATTTAGCGTCACTAGATAATTCATCATAAGAAGTTTTTCCAGCACAATCAGTAAAAAGAACATCTAGTTTTGTAATTGAAATTTGTGTTGCACCATTAAGCATGATTGCCCGCCTAGCTAGATCAAAATCAAAATCAGCTGCACGTCTTTGACGACCAGTAACAGTTCCAAATTCAGACCAATTTTTCTTTTCTGCATCCTCTAGGGATAATTCTTTATCTAAAGGACCAGTTCCAACACGAGTTACGTAAGATTTGAAAACAACAATTACTTCATCAACTTTTGTAGGCCCTAAACCAACATCAGCACAAATTCCAGAAGCAGTTACATCTTTTGAAGTTACAAAAGGATACGTTCCATGCCACAAAGAAAGAAAGGTTCCCTGAGTCCCTTCAACTAGAACATGTTGATTTGCATCTAATGCAGAATTTATCGCCTCAGGTACATCGGTAATTATAGACGATAATGAATCAAAATCTTTTGCCATTTTTAAAACACGCATTGCTCTATCAGAATTTGCAGGACCAGTTCCAGATCCAGTACTACCAATTTTTTCTTTTAATTCTCCTTTTGAATCTCTTAGTAAATGGGATTCTTCAATTATTCCACAATGTTTATCAATAAATACACGTCCAGCTGCACCAAAATCTTGAATTTCTTTATCAAGAACTTTAGGATTAATTACAACACCAGGTCCAATCATAACTTTAGCATTTTTATTTAAAAATCCACTAGGAAGCATTCTAACTTTGTATACTTTATCACCATCCATGATAGTATGACCTGCATTAGGACCGGCACCGCCACGAACTATAATTTTAGGATCATCTTTTATTGCCAAATATGAAATAATTTTTCCTTTACCTTCATCTCCAAAAAATCCTCCGACAACGACAGTTGATGTCATAATTTTAAACATCTATTTCGTTTATTTAAGCTAAAGTGTTAATACAGGATTTTATATTCAATAAAAATTAGATTAGATCGATGTCTGAAGAGAATTTTGCTGGAAATATCATAGTTAATTTAGCCAGTCTACCAGATTTTCTGCGAACACCAATTTTAAAAAAAAGAATGATTGAATTCTTTTCAAAAGATGAATTAGATAAAAAAGAAATCATAAACAATGCATTAGAAGCGGGTCCAACTATTCCATTTCTGAACTTTTCCAAATTATTTAAATCATGGTTAAAAATTATAGCAAATCTATCAGAAGAACATAGAGAAGGGATGTTTTTAGCATATATTACACAATCATTGTTATCTCCAGAAAAATTAATCTCATTTAATTTAGATGGAATTTTAGAAATATTTTTAGAGTTAGAAGAAAACGAAAAAGAAACAATATCAAATACAATTAAAAAAATTATTGGGAATCTAAATGATGAAGGAAGGAAGAAAATTCTAATTATGATACCAAATAATGCTAAAAATCATTTAAAAATTTAGTTAATTTGCGGTTCATCAGGTTTTCGATTATCCTCATTTGTATAATCAATTATTTCCCCTTCAGGAGACAATACACCTACAAAGATTTTTTCATGTTTCTTTAATAATTTACGATGATCAGCCATTGACATATCCAATTTCATTTCATTCATTACCATTATTTGATATTCTTTCCATTCAGCCCAACATTTTGTACAAGTAGGATATTTTTCATTAATTACTCCTAGTTGTTCAGTATCTGGAATAGAATTTTTGCATTTAGTGCAAGTACGACTCATAGAAACCAGCAAGAAATGACTCCTTTTATGTTTTTTTGATGTAAAGTAATAATAATTCATCAACAATAAAATATAATATGAAAATCAAATGTCCAAAATGTAATGAAAATGCAGAAATGGCTATGGATTATTCATTAGTCAAATGTAGTTCATGTGATTTGGATATGAGTTATGGAGAATATGTAAAATTTATAGCACATAATCAACCCAAATATTCAGATATTTTAGGAGATTATACAGGTAGTACAGAAGGTCACACAGCAGGTTCATTAGATGAATGGGATTAACAATATAGTAAAATGATTCAGCAGATTAAAATAATTACTTTAAGAAATTACTAAATATCATTGGAATTCTTATTAGAAAATATACTTAATCTTATTGGATTTTTAGTAGGACTTGTCATAGGATTAATATCATACATTGGATTTAGAAATACAGGTAGTCCAACATTATTTAGATTAACAATTGCATTTCTTTCAATTAGTTTAGGATTTTTTGTAATATGGTCAGGATACATGCTAGAAGATTTTATAATAAAATCAGGAAGTATAGAAAGAGGGATCCAAACTGTAGGAATTGTAATTCAAACTGTAGGATATTTTTTTATTGCATTTTCTCATAGCATAAAATCATTTTTTCCAAAATCTAATTACTTTAGATCAGTAGGAATTTTACCATTTTTCTTAGCATCAACTGTTCAATTAGAACATATTTTCAGATCAATTTCATTCATTCTACTAGTGTATGGTGCAATTGAAACAATGTTATCATATAGAGATAATAAAAACAAAGGTATAATTTCAGTATCATTAGGATTAGGACTTTTAGCATTTGGAGAATTTTTGGGATGGTATTCTTTTGTATTTCCAGAATCAATTCTATATACAATATCAATGATAATCAAGATTATAGGATTAATTGCATTGTTCATCCCAGTGAGCAAAGTTCCATTAAAGAAGATAAAGTTTGATGATGACCTAGATAAAATTTAAACTAGGCTCAAAAATCTAAAGTTGTCAAGTTCTTTTATCTTTTTAGTATATACGAAAATATCAATTGCCTCTCATATAGATTTAAGAATAAAAAAACAAGAAAATGGGAGAA
>CAJQSE010000015.1 GCA_905612485.1 uncultured Candidatus Nitrosopumilus sp. | reverse complement strand
AGAGAAATGGTAAAAGAAAATTATGACAAAGTTAGATGAAAATAAAATAATTGATCTTTTTCAAACAAAATTAGGAAATAAAAAATTTGTTCCAGAAGATGTAGAGACATTCACTTTAGGAAAAACAAAGATTATAGCAAAAATAGATACGATGGTACAAAGTACAGATATTCCCCAAAAAATGAAATTATCAGATGCAGCAAGAAAAAGTGTTATTGCTTGTGTGAGTGATTTTGCATGTAAAGGAGTGAAACCCAAGTATGGAATTATTTCAATAAATTTACCAAAATCAATTTCAAAAATAAAAATAGACAATATTTTAAATGGATTTAAAAAAGCATGTAAAGAATATGGAATTTCAATAATTGGCGGAGATACAAATGAAGGTAAAGAAATTGTGTTTAATGTCTGTATTTTTGGAAATTCAAACAAAATTGTTACTAGAAAAGGATCTAATGAGGGGGATTTGATATTTACTACAGGTCCATTTGGTTATACATCTTTAGGATTAGACATACTATTGAACAACAAGAAAAAGAAAAATGAATTAATAAAAAAATCTCTTAAATCAGTAACAAATCCAAAACCAAGACTCGATTATGGTTTAAAAAATAAAAAATATTTTACATCATCAATGGATTCTAGTGATGGGTTATCAACTACTTTAAATGAAATGTCAAAACAAAGTAAAAAAAAATTCATTGTTAATAAAATACCATCAAATAGAGATTTAGAAACTTATTTAAAAAAACAAAAGTTGAATTTAAATTCAGCAGTATTTCACGGAGGTGAGGAATATGAATTTGTATTTACAATACCTTTAAAATATAAAAAAATAATATTTAAAAACTCAAAATTATTGAAAACACCAATTATTGAAATTGGTTATGTAACATTGGGAAAAGGAGTTTATCTAGAGAAGAAAGGGAAGGAAACTATACTGGAAGATTTAGGATGGAAACATTTTAGATAATTATTCACCATAAGAAAAATCTCGTTCAACATTATTTACAATATTAAAAATAGATTCAGCAGGCAAAACAGAAACGCATTCTTTCATCCATAGATCATCAAGATACAATAATCGTCTCATGTCATTTTCTAAAAGTTCCTCAGGATTTGAAGCAGGGTAAAGTGTATGGATTTTGTAGCCTTCATCAGCAATTTCTTGACATTTTTTTTCTAATGGTGATAAAATTACATCATTGATCGATGTTAAAGACTGTATCAATACAGAACCTAGTAATGTAACAGTAACAGCAACTACAATTGCCAATAAAATAATTGAAGCCATTAAAAATATTTAGTAAATTACGGTATATGAATAATGAAGAATTTTAAGCCAAGTGACCAAATTGAAACGATTTAATGAAATCAATGTTTTTTAAACCCTTTAAAATCTGGTAAGCATTGTCAGAAATTGAAGCACCAGTAGAAAAAACTGAGGCAGTAGTAGAAAAAACTGAGGCAGTAGTAGAAAAAACTGAGGCAGTAGTAGAGACAAAAAATCAACCAGAAACCAAAAAAGAAGGTCCAGAAAAATGGGGAATTGCCCATATTTTCAGCAGTTATAATAATACAATTATTCACATGACAGATCTTACAGGTAGTGAAACAGTTGCCATCAGTTCTGGTGGAATTCATGTTAATGCAGATAGATACGAATCATCACCATTTGCTGCAATGAAAGCTGCAAATGCAGTAGTTGAAGCTACAAGAACAAAAGGATTCACAGGATTTCATATTAGAGTTCGTGCAGTTGGTGGAGTTGGTTCAAGAGTTCCAGGCCCAGGTGCACAAGCAGCAATCAGAGCATTAGCAAGAGGCGGATTTAAAATTGGAAGAATTGATGATGTAACGCCAATTCCTCATGATACCACCAGAAAAAAAGGTGGAAAAAGAGGAAGAAGAGTTTAGGTAACAGAATTTACTTTTACATTACAACCTCGAGCAATAAAATAATCACTCATAAATTTAGTGAATTTTCCTGCTTCATCATTGAATTGATATTTTGCAAGTATATCAGAAAATTTTTCACATATACTAATTTGAAAATTAGATTTAAACTCTAATTTAAAAAATGTCCAACCAAATTTTGAAGAGGGTTCACTAAGAGTATAACTAGCATAACAATTCAAAAGACTTTCCATATGAGAAAGATGTTTTTTTATACAAAGTAAATCATCAAGATAATTTTTTGTTTCAATTTCTAAAGTAATATTCATTCAACATCATCTGATTTGTTGCTAAGTTTATCAGTTAAAGAAACAAATTTTCCATCTTGTTGAATGTTAATTTTTGTATCCATCTTTACGCTCAATCCAATTGAACGAAGCAATCCCAATAGTTTACCACCATCAAGAATTTCAGTAATTTCACCAGTTTTAATTAATTCATATAACTTGTCAATTACCATTTTAGTTTCATTTGGGAATTGAGATTCAGAATTTGTTAAAACTTCCAATCCCCTAAACCCCAATTGTTTTATTAATGCATCCCGAGGATTAACAATTTTTTCTTCAGTTGATTTTGTTGATTCTGGTGTTTCTTCAGCAGTCTCTCGTGAAGAAATGTTTTTTTGCATTTCAGCTAAACGTTTGGCCTGTAATCTTTGAAGTTCAGAATCATCGTCACTCAACCTTTAATCACACCTATAGGTACTAATTTTGCAACTTTAGTAGCAATTCCTAAATTATGTGAAACATTAACTACAGCGTCAACATCTTTGTAAGCCTCAGGTGTTTCTTCTACAACTCCATCTCGAGTTAATGCTTTGATAAATATCCCTTTATCATTAAGGGATTTCTTCACATAATCCTCAGTAAAATTTCGTCTAGCCTTTGATCTAGACATTGTTCTTCCTGCACCATGAGCAGTAGAACCAAAACTCAAATCCATAGAATTAGGTTTTCCTAGTAAAATCCAACTTGAAGTTCCCATTGAACCAGGAACCAAGACAGGTTGACCTAAATCTCTGTATTTAGAAGGGATCTCACTACGATTTGAAGGAAATGCGCGTGTTGCACCTTTTCTATGAACAACTAATTTTCTTTCTTCACCATCAACTTTGTGTTTTTCTACTTTAGCAATATTATGTGCAACATCATAAACTAATTTCATATCAAGATCAGATTCGGTTTGATTAAATACACGTTCAAAAGATTTTCGAGTCCAATGAGTAATCATTTGTCTATTACTCCATGCAAAATTTAATGCAGTAAACATTGCTTTTCTATAAGAGTCACCCTCCTCAGAATTATTTGGAACACAGGCAAGTTCTCTATCAGGTAAATGTATGTTATATTTTTCCATAGCCTGTTCTGCAACACGAAGATAATCACTGCAAACTTGATGACCAAATCCTCTAGAGCCACAATGAATTAAAACTGTAATTGTTCCTTCTTTAATTCCCATTCTATTTGCTGCTTCTTCATCATGTATTTCTGCAACTTTTTGAATTTCAAGAAAATGATTACCAGAACCAAGACTTCCAAGTTGAGGTGCTCCTCTTTTTCTTGCTTTATCAGAAACTTTATTTGGATCAGCGCCGGGTATTTTACCATTCTCTTCACAAACATCAGAATCATTTGATGAACCATATCCATGATCAATTGCCCAATTAACACCATTTACTAAAACTTCATCAAGTTCTGAATTAGTAAGTCGAACTGCACCTTTAGAACCAACACCAGAAGGAATAGAACTAAACAAATCATTAACTAAATCTTTTAATTTTGAACGAACTGTTTGTTCAGTTAAATTTGAACGAAGTAATCTTACCCCACAATTAATATCATAACCAACACCACCTGGACTAATCATTCCATCTTCAGCATCCATAGCTGCAACTCCACCTACAGGAAAACCATATCCTTCATGACCATCAGGTAAAACAACACTATGACTAACAATACCCGGAATAGAAGCAACATTTCGAGCCTGCATGATAGTTCGATCAGACAACATTTTTTGTAATAATTGGTCATCAGCATAAATTCTCACAGGGACATTCATTCCAAGATTTGGATCAGCATCAATTTGATATTGATTTTCTCCAATTTTTTTTGGAATGTTTGATGTCATAAGTATCGGTAGAATTTTCTTTCAATCCAATTTA
>CAJQSE010000014.1 GCA_905612485.1 uncultured Candidatus Nitrosopumilus sp. | reverse complement strand
TTTATTAAACCTGCAATTACATCGTTAATAAAAATAAAATCTCTTTTTGGAGACGTATTTCCTAATATTATTTTTGAATTATTAATCATTTGATTAATAATATTGAAAATAAGATTTGATTTTGAACTTTTAGGACCATAAACTGAAAAAATTCTTGCAATTTGTATATCTAAACCATAAGTTTTAGAATATGTTTCACATAAAATTTCACTCATTCTTTTACTAGAAGCATAATGTGTTGATGGATTACATAAGGCATTTTCTGAAATAGGTTGTTTAATTAGATTGCCATATGCATGACTAGAACTTATAAAAAGAAATTTAGAATCTTTTTTTCTAGCTATTTCTAACATTCTTTGAGTAGATTTTACATTTAATTCATAACATTTTATTGGATTAAGATTACAATAATTGACATCGCTGTATGCTGCCATGTGAATAATATCTGTAAATTGATTTTTTACTTTTAAATTAGATTTAGTAATATCAGCACTAGAAGAAATAAAATTTTTTGAAGATTTTATTTTATTTTTTGATATTCCTATAATTTTATGATTTTTCGTTAATTCGGGTGTTAAATAATTTCCAATAAATCCTGTAGCACCTGTTATGAGTATTTTTTTCAAAATTCTAATCTGTATTATTTAATCCATTATTTCAATTTCTCTTTTTATTCATTTATTATATACTCTTAAAAAAAATGAAGAGTACAATATATACTAAAATAATTAGTACATGATGTTTTTTAAATTCAATGGAACAAAATAGTTAGTATTTTAGATTAGAGAAATTTTATGTAGTGATACTAATGAAATTCTAATTTGATACCTTGATTTCGCACATTTTTTTTGATTCACAAATTTGACAATATTTTGACCATTCTTCATCATGATTCCATTGTTCTAAACCTGTTTGCTCATATCGTTGGTGAGCCATTTGTAACATTCTTCTAGTATCATATTTGTACATGAATTGTTTTAATGCAAATAGTTCTGGTATTGTAAAATATTCACTGATTGTAGCAGTGTAGTCTGTTGCATTACCGCATTCTTTCATAAATTTATCCATAGCCTCTAGTCTAACTTTATGAAGCATTTCTTTATTTCCTTCTGCATTTTGTTTTAAAATCCTTATTCTATCATCATATTGTTGTAGAACTTTGTCTTTGTATTCATAAAAAATTGGACTTCCTACATATGGTGTACATATGAATGGATTAACAGTGATTTTATTTTTTATCCAAAATGAGACTGTTTCCATTAAATCATTAATATTTTCATGAGCATTACCTATCATAAAAGTTGCAATTGGTGTTAAACCTGAACCTCTAATTGCATTAATTGTTTTTTGTAAATGATCTTTACTTTGACCTTTTTTAATATCTTCATTTAGTACTTTGTTTGATGCAGATTCAAATCCAAATGAAATATATGAACATCCTGCATCTCTCATTACTTTAACTATTTCTGGTTTTGTTGCAACACTAGGTGCATCACCTAATGTTCCCCATTTTATTATTTTATCAAGACCTTCTTCTTTATACAAATTACAAAATTCTTTTGTCCATTTTAGATTACTAGTCATATTTTCGTCACTTATAGTTAGAAAATCTATTTGATATTTTTCATAAAGCATTTTAACATTATCTACTGCATATCTTGGTGTAGGCCACCTTGCTGGCAATGAAAATGTATCATTCTCTTTATCTACTTCTCTAACTAATAATTCTCCTTTTCTCCTATCTCCTTTTCCTAAAATATTTTGCATATCAATTCTTGACATTCCATTATGTGAACAAAATGTACATCCTCTTGGACATCCTCTTTCCCAAACTACTGTCATTCTTCTTTTTGAATTGATAGATTCTACTGAATATGGTAATGAAGAATATTTGAAATAAATATCAAGTTCATAAAGATCATAAGCTGGATATGGCACTGTATCTAAATTTGGAATTAAAGATCTTGGCTGTGTAAAATGAAATTCTTTATTTTTTCTAATACATAATCCTGCAATATCTTCAAAATCACTTTTACCTGATTGTATATGATCATATATTTCAGAAAATGTTTCTTCACCTTCACCAATACATGCTAAATCAATTTCTGGAATTAATTCCATTATTTCATCTGGATTGTATGTGATCCAACCGCCACCTGCAATAATCATTGAATCTTTGCTATACTGTCTAAACATTGGAATTATTTCTTTCATTCTGGAATATGTTGTTGTTAATCCTCCTATTCCAATAAGATCCCATTTTTCACTTGATATCTCTTCAATAATTTTTTCATTTGGAACATGTTTTCCACCGTAATTCATTCTTAAAGCATTTAAATCTAAAATTCCTACTTGACCACCTTTTTTTTCTACAATTGATGCTAAAACTCCTGCCCATAATGGAATACTATATGGTTCACCGTCTAGGCGAATTTCAGGAACTACAAATAATACTTTCACAATTTGTCTTAATTTTTGTCAATATATAATACTTAATCAAATTTTGTCAAGAATTTCTCTAATTTCATTGATTTTATTCTATCTCCAAAAATACATCCTCCTTCTGTAGCATTAATTGTCTTAATTTCTTCAGGCGATCTAAAAATAAATTCTTTCAATCCTGCACTATAATACTGAAAAATAGGATCTAATATGCAGTAACAATCAAAATCTGGATTATATATTCTAGGAAATAATTTTTTGAAACTTTCACTGTTTTTATCCATTTCAACCATTTTACACATTCTATTATGTGTCATTATTGTCTCCCAAGAATCTGTATCTTCCCAACCATGATTAATTCCAATTAATGTGATTGTTTTACAATTAAGAATTTTCCAACAAAGAAACCAGGATGTTGTTCCAACATTTCCTCCTGTTTGAATAGCTGGTAATCCATTTTCATGATTTTTTGCACGTGTGATTAATGCAGAAATTTGATTAAATGATTTTTCACCTTCATTATAATCTACAAGACTATGAAACCAAAAAATTTCAATACCTAATTTTCTTGCTTTTTCAACTGTATTTGGATTAGATACCGTAGAAAAAATTCCTTTAATTTTTCCATGATATTTATTAATTATTTCATCCTTGTAATGTCTTCCAGTTTCAGAACTTGGATCCATTGTAACTACATAAAATTCTGGAAATCTATCTGGAGTAATTCCTGCTTTTAATACAGTTGCTAGTGCACCATCTGTACATATAATTGCGCCATTATAATTACTAGATTTTAATTTATTTAGATGATCATGATTTTTTAATGAAGGACCACGACCAATTACTATAGCTATATCACTTACAGTATTTTCTGATAATTTTTTAGCTGATTTTTCTTTCCAAATATTTTCTAAATTCAACGCAAAATTTTTCACCCAACTTTTATATGAAACAGCAGTATCAAATTCAAAATATACCTTTTTCATTACTTTTTCAATTTCAGACTGATTATCGGTTTCCAATTTATTCACAAATATTATATTAATTTTAAATTATTTTAAGAATAACTTAAAATTATAATTCACTAATTCCCATTTCATCTTCTTCATTTTCTGATCTAAAAATCATGTATGAGCCTACTGCCCCTGATTTTATAATGAACTCCTCAAATTCTGATTGAGTATAATCTTTTTTATCGCCACTTTTTGGTGCTAAAGATTCTTTTGGATGTTCTACAATTTTATTTTTTTGAAAATTAGTTTTCATACTATTTTAATAAATAAAGCCCTTAAAATCCTTTTTTAAGATTTTTTAGGCATCAAAGATTTAAAAAAATAATTACCAATAAATTTTATATCTGAAAAAATAGTGAAAATTAATTTAAAAAAATGATCATTTCTTTTTCCTCATATTCTCTAGATCTAATTTTCTAACACGGTAAATCTCATAACCTACAGTAAAACCCATCAAAATAGATGATATTGGTAAAATTACAATATGTTCATATCCAAATGTAATAATGATTAAGGCATATCCAATAATAAATGTAAAATGATCAAGTTTAAAAATATCCCTACCTCCTTTTTTTATTTCAAATATTTCATAACATATAGTAAAAGAGAAACAAAGTACAGTTGCAACTTTAAGTTCAAAATTATTCGTTGGTAGTAGTGCTAATAATAAAGGAAATCCTACCAAAAACGATAAATGATCAGGTTTTCTAAAAAATCTTATTGCGTGTGGTAACCTCACTCTTTT
>CAJQSE010000013.1 GCA_905612485.1 uncultured Candidatus Nitrosopumilus sp. | reverse complement strand
ATGTTCAACCATAGATTTAACCAAATCTTTAAAATTTGTTTTAGGTTTCCATCCTAATTCTTTTTTAGCTTTTGATGCATCACCAATTAGATCCTCTATGTCTGTTGGTCTCATTAGATTTTTATCTATATCAACTATATCTTCCCATTTTTCAAATCCCATAAACTCTGTTGCTAATGTTAAAAATTCTTCAACTGAATGAGATTCACCTGTTGCAATTACATAATCCTCTGGATTTTTTTGTTGTAACATTAACCACATGGCTTCAACATAATCTCCTGCAAAACCCCAATCACGTTTTGCATAAATATTTCCTAAACTAAATTTTTTTTGTTTTTTATATTTTACTCGAGCAAGTTCATAAGTAATTTTTCTTGTAACAAATTCTAATCCTCTTAATGGTGATTCATGATTAAATAGAATTCCACAACATGCAAAAATATCATATGCTTCTTTATAGTGATTTGTTATGTGATGTGCAAAAACTTTTGCAGCTCCATAAGGACTTCTAGGTTTAAAGCAAGTTTGTTCATTTTTTATTCCTGGAAAGTCTCCAAACATTTCACTTGATGATGCCTGGTAAAATTTAGCTTCAGGTGCATTTTCTCTTACAGCATCTAATATTCGTAAAGTTCCAATCCCAGTAACATCTGCAGTTAAAATTGGTTGTTGAAATGAGACTCCTACAAAAGACTGTGCAGCCAAATTATAAACTTCATCTGGTTCTGCTTGACGAATTGCTGCATTAATTGAAGTTTGATCTGCTAAATCGGCTTTAATTTTATTAAAACTATCAAAAATACCTAATTCTTCTACTCTTTCAAAACATCTATGACTAGTTCTTCTAAATGTTCCAAAAACATTATAGCCTTTTTTTATTAAAAAATCAGCCAAATAACTGCCATCCTGCCCCGTTACTCCAAAAATTAATGCATTTTTCATGTTACTAATAATCCTGCTTGTTTTACCTTATCTAAAAATTCTTCGAATCCTTTTCCCTTTTGTTCATGTCCCTTCCATACTTCAATTGCAAAACTTTTATCTTTAAATTTATTTAAAATTGGTATTACTTTTTCAAATGGTAGATCACCATCTCCAAATTGTAATCCTTCTCCATCTTCTCCTTCTGCATCCGATAAATGATAATGTTCAACATACTGTTCAATTTGTAATAATTCATCAACTACTGATACATTATTTTTATTACAATATAGATGTGAATGACATAAATCGTAACATACATTCAAACCTGTTTCTAAACAATATTTTTTCATATCATTTGAATTTAGAAAAACATTAGAATTCCATCTACCACTAAAAAACCAAGCATATGGAGGCATATTTTCTAAAAGAAAATTGACATTTTTAAAATCTAATTGATTTACAGAATCCACAATCATATCTTTCATTTTTTCAATTTTTGATTCTGTTAATGTATTTATTGAGTAACCTCCTGGATGAACAACTATAGTTGGAGTTTTTCCTTGAAATTGTTCATTTAATAAAATTGTTTTATCAATTGCTTTTTGTATGTACTCTAAAGATTTTTCTCTAGAATGAATTTGATTTGTTTCTTCTAAACTAACAATATCTAATAATTTTCTATCAAAATATTCAAAACAATGAACAATTAATTCTTGTTCAAAGTTTTTTTCTAATTCTAAATTTAAATCACTATCAGAAAAATGAAATTCTAAAATTTTAGGATTAAATTTTAACATATCATTCAAATCCCGCTTTCTTGTTTTCATTCCAAGTATCATGTCAAATCCTCTAATTGGAGATATTCTCCTCTTTTAATTACTCGATTAGATTTTTTTCCTAATAATTGATAAAAATACTGAGGTGATAATCCTCTTGCTGGAGATCTAACTTCAATATTTTTTTCTGAAAAAGCTTCATCTATTTGTATGTCAGAGGCACAAATTACACTTTTCCCTAAAACTTCTCTTTGTAATATTTCACCTCTAGTCATTTTTTTCTGCTGAGTACCTTTTGCTTTTTCTGATTCTCGAATAAATTCAACCATTTTTTTAAATTGATCTGGTTCAAGTGAACTAGATTGATCTAACCCTTCCATTTTTTTATCTAATGTAATGTGTCGTTCTATTACCACTCCTCCTAGATTCATCGCAGTGACTGATGCAATAATTCCAGTTTCATGTCCACTATACCCAATTAGAACATTAAATTTTTCTTTTAACATTGGAATTAAATTAAGATTTAACAATTCTACTGGTGCAGGATATGTACTATTGCAATGTAATAGCAAAAAATCTGTTTTCAAAGTTTTAATAAAATTAACTGTTTTCTCTATTTCATCTATGTTTGACATACCAGTTGAAAGAATCATTGGTTTTTTTGTTTGAGAAATATGTTTAATTAATGGAAAATTAGTTAAATCTGCTGAAGCAATTTTATATGCAGGAACATTTAATTTTTCTAAAAAATCAACACTTGGAATATCCCAAGGTGTACAAAGAAAAGTAATTTTTTGTTTTTGACAATAATCAAAAATTATTTTGAATTCTTCTTCTTTAAATTCAATTTCATTTAATACATCTAATAAAATTTCTGTACCTTGACTATCTAATGTTGGATCCTCTAAAATTTCTTTTTGATAAATACTTTTTAGATTTCGTTTTTGAAATTTGACTGCATTAGCTCCAGATTCTACTGCTGCATCAATTAATTTTTTTGCAATTTCTATATCACCATTATGATTTATTCCTATTTCTGCAATAATATAGCATGGTTGATCATAACTAATCTCAATTTCATTAATGGTAATTTTATTTTTATCATCATTAGTCATATAGTAAACCATCCAGATTTCATATATGATAAAGCAATATTGAGACCAAATAGAATAAATGTAAATGCGTAAATTACCCACATTGTAGTTTTAACTGCTTTATCTGAAAATCTTTTATCAATAATAATATGAATAAATTTTCCACCATCCAAGATTGGTAATGGAAGCATGTTGATTATGCCTATAAAAAATGAAATCATCCATAACCATAGCAAGAACATTGAAACAGTTGGATCATTCCATTCAATGAAATTCATTACAGGTGTATATGCAAATGAATTATCTCTCATAATTCCAATTAATCCTCTTTCAGGATCATCTGGTGCTGCCATTATTGTTAATCCAAAGTCTAATGGTTGACTATCTCTAAGTACAGATACAGTAGCTGTATCCCCTGGATTCAAACTAGGAAAATCAACTGGACTAAGAATCTGTATACCGTTAATTGAAGTGATAATGTCATTTGCAAGTAATCCTGCTTGTTCAGCTCCTGAATTCTCTATAATTGAAAGTATCAAAACACCTTCAGGTAACTCATAAAATATGCTTAATAATGGTTCAGGTACTACCATTGCAAAAAATGGATTTGTTAATAGTATGACACCTAACACTAATGCAAATAATACATTTGAAGTTGCACCTGCTCCAATTACTCTTAATTTAGAAATCTTTTTAGCTTTTTCAAATTCTTCTTCATCTGGTTCTACAAATCCTGCAAACATTGCGATAAAAATTGCAAAACCCCCTGTTTTAATTTTAATTTTTTCAAGTGCAGCTACAATTCCATGCCCACCTTCATGCATTACAAGTACAATTGGAATTGAAAGTAAAAAGTACGTAATAGCTGGTGCTGAAGTTAAAGTAATTCCTGGAATTAGTACAGTTAATTCATTAAATTCTGACTGTGCAACAAAAAAGTTTGAAACATTATTTAGTAAAAACCAAAATGCAAATCCCATCATCATAAAACCTGCAATTACACTAACGTTTGCAAATATTGATACTGCCGCTCTTGTTCTTCCAAGAATTCGAATTAAAACATCATTGACACTTTTATTTTTGTAAACGAGACTGTATGCTTTAATTTCAACACCATATTTTTCTAATTTTAGAGCTTTTGCGGTTACAAAAATAGCTACCCAAGCCATTAAGACATAGATTATCGCATTTTCAGTAATAAAATCAAGTTCCAAATTAATTGCTAATTTTTTAAAGTAGAGCCATTTATCGGTTACTATGAAACCCGTCTTGATTATATCTACATATCCTAATAAAAAATCAATTTTAAAAATTGCCAATGAACTTGTGAAAACTAAGATAATAGCATGCGTAAATATTTCAAAAATTGATTCAGTTTATTCATGGAATGGTAAAATTCAAAATTCATCAGAATATATTGCAATATTCAAAACTATAACAAAAAATAAAATTAAACTCAAAAAGAAAATTACTGAAACTCACCCATATGATGTTCCAGAGATAGTAGAAATTGATGTTACTTCCATCAATAAATCGTATCTAAATTGGTTAATTGAATCAACAAATTAAGTTTCTAAAGAATATCTTAACAAAGAAACAATTCCACCCAAACCTGTAACTCTCAATCCAATATCTGTTGATGAATCAACACTGTAAATTTTAACTCCTTTATTCTCAACATCATTTAGAAAATTCATTATTTCTTGTTCATTATTATCTTGAATTATTTTATCTGAAAATACTATTGATTCTACTGCTCCCAATTGATTTGCATTCAAAGTTTCAGCATACCCCATTGTAAATTTTTTACTTTTTTTATTTGCAAGAATCATTATTTCATCAATTATTGATGCAGCTTTTGCTAATTTACTATCAGACATTATTTCATGCATAGTTTGAGATTTTGTAAATGTATAGATTCCATCTTCTCCTCCTGAATCAATTCCATCAACAACTTGAATTTTATATTTTTGTGATTTTTGTAAGTGATTAGCAAATCTTTTCTTTGTTTCACCAGGACCAAAAATTACTACCATATCTCCTTCTTTGAAAATAGAAGTTATTGCCTGATGTACGTGCTCAAAAAATTTTTCAATATTGAAACTAGTTTTGTACCTCTTGCCACCTGATCCAGAATAAATATTTGGCATAAATTCTAAATGTGTTCCTCTTAATCTTGCAATTCCACAATCTGCAGTATCAATTGCAATTAAAACAAAACTTGTTTGATTGTTACTTGATTTCAAAAGTTTTTTTTCAATTGGTAACCATTTTTTCTTTGAAATTGTTATTCCATCATTAAGTTGTAAAATAAATGAGTGATGTGAGCCATGTGGAACTGATTCATTACTTGATTCAGAAATTATTCCTCCAATTCGTAATTTGTCTAAAACTTCATCTAGTGAAATTTTTTCTACAGTTAATGCAATTCTAATTCTAATTCTTTCTCCCTTATCTGGTCTTGCATAATCTTTATCTTGTTTTAGAACTCTTGTTGTATCTCCAATCACTTTATCATTTTCTTTAATTATACGTCGTAAATTCAATAAATCTTCTGAATCTTCTGGAATAACTGAAATTAAATTTTCATCTATTGTCTTTGTAATCATGATATTGTTATAATTTACAAAAAGTAAAGTGTTTAGTTTGTTGTTTCAGTAGTTTTTTCTTCTTGTGATTTTTTCTTTAAATAATTTTCAACCCAATCTAAAGTAAGAACTCCTGATTCTGATAAGTTTGTTAAAGAATTTGGAGAAGCTTCACCTGTTACTTTACCTTCCATTCTTCTTATTTGACGCCATTTTAGAGACGTGTTTCCACTTTTTGAATTATAAATAATTCCAAGAACATCTCTTGCATTCATAAATGTAATATCTCTAATTTTTTTCAACGTTACTTTATCTGCAGCTTCAACGTATATTGCACCCAAATTCTCTTCTCTTTCTGCAAACACTTCTGAATCTTCCAAATAACTTCTTGGAGCGTATGATTTACAAGTACTAGATATGATAAATCTTCTAAAACTTTCTAATGTTGATGGAGTACTAATTATGACCATTTTGCTTGACTAACTATTCGCCATTTATCAAGCTTCTTGAAAGACTCAATAGCAATATCTCTAAAATTTGGCTTGTAGGCTGTGATGATCCTATCCTTCTGACTAATGATGAGGATCTTGAGTTCTGAGCTTGCCTTATGATTTTAATGCTTGATCTGTATTGTGATCATATGAAATTCTTAACTGATTATCTAACTTTTCAAGTCAAAAAACGAAGAGGGTTTGTTAACATTACTTCTGATATTTCAAAATTAGTTTCAAAAAGTAAAATTCAGGAAGGTCTTTGTCTTGTTAATGCAATGCATATCACTGCAAGTGTTTTCATAAATGATAATGAAAGTGGATTACATCATGATTATGAAAAGTGGTTAGAAGAATTAGCACCACATGAACCAATTGAACAGTATGATCATAACAATACAGGTGAGGATAATGCAGATGCTCATTTAAAAAGACAGATTATGGGAAGAGAAGTTGTAGTTGCAATTACAAATGGACAATTAGATTTTGGTCCATGGGAACAAATTTTCTATGGAGAATTTGATGGTAAAAGATCAAAAAGAGTTTTAGTTAAAATTATTGGAGAATAATATTTATCCAAAATCTGCATCACGTTTTTGACTTTGCGATTCATTCTTCCTTGCAGCATCTCTAAATGCATCATCATGATTTTGAGGTCCATGTTCACATTTTACACATGCAATTTTAAAACCATCTTCATTTTTTACATAAGTTTCACAACCACAGAAACATGCCATATTAAATCTAATTTTTAATCTGATATATCTTTTGGGATATTATTTATTTACAACATTCGCCCATTGGAATTTTATGATCATGTGGACATTTTCTAGGATGTCCTAACATTACACATAATGCATTAGTGAATTGTTTATTCATATGATGTTCAATTCCACATACCATTTCTTCATCAATTGCTACTTTTAATGCACTATCCATCAAGACTTCTAATAATCGACTATTTCTCATCATACTAGAACCAATTCTTTCTCCTTCATCTGTAAGATTTACTCCTGCTTTGTTGTACTCTACAAGATTTTTACCATTTAATTTTTTTAACATTTGAACTACACTTGGCTGTCTTATGTTGAGCATTTTTGCAATTGTACTAATTTTAACATCTTCTCCTCTTTCTCTTATGTGCCAAATTGCTTTAAGATACATTTCAACATGTTCTGCTTCTGCAGTTCCAACAAATAGTGTTTCTTCTTTGAGTATATCCATAACTATGCCTTCTTTGAATCTTTTAATAAATATTCAAAATATTGACGTGCAAATCCTGCTAAACCTGTGTGATCTGCCCAAATTGCAATAACTTCTGAGGAATTTTCACCTGCAATTTCTGGACCTAATAAAATTACAACATATCTTTTATCTGAAATTATCCCTCCCCCAAACAAACCTTTCTTGATTTTTACCTCTGCAACTCTTTTAATTGCTGTAATTGATTCTTTATCTATTTTATCTGATGTAAGAATTGTAATTTTAACTCCTTTATCGTGAAGTGCTCTTAATTTTGGTAATGCTTGTTTAACTAATTCTATACCAGCTTCAGGTAATGTGATCATTACTTCATTTCTACAACTCTCTACCATCTCTAAAATTTTAGCAGTAATGTTAATTGCTCCTGAAAGTACCCATATGTCTGGTCTTTCATTTGTTCCACTTTTTTCATATAAAGGAACCAATTCATTTAAAATAATATTTTGATTTTGTAAAAAATCACTTTCCATCTTTTGTTTTGTACTTTGCACTCCCGTAGATGGTGATTTTGCAAAATATTTTGTTGGTCTTGAATCATCAGAACCAATCCATCTTTTTTCTTCTAATGATCCTAATACTTCATAGATTTTTGAATATGGAACTCCTGATTTTTGACTAAGATCAGATGCTGTCACTTCTCCTGATTTTAGCAATGTAGAAAATGTTTTGATTTCATAACTAGTAAGACCTATTTTTTCTAAAGATTTTTTTGTTTTATCGGATATACTCATGCGATCTAATCGATCAGTTTTACTATTTAAACCACTCATGACTATCTACTAATTTCCACACGGGGGTTAGTATGAAACAGATTATATACTGTTTTTTAAAAATTCAATATACAGTCATGGCACTAATTCAGATTTCCAATCAAACAAGTAAAAATTTAGGTAAAAAATCTACTATCAGATTTACTCAAAGTATCTGTCCTGATTGTAATATGATTTTAGATGCTGAAGTCTTTGAGAGAGATAGTCAAGTTTTCATGTCAAAAATTTGCCCAACTCATGGTGAGTGTGAGGAATTATATTTTGGTTCTTATGAAATGTACAAAAAATTCAGTACTTATTGGATGGATGGTAAAGGTGCACATTCTCCAAATGTAATGATTGACAAATGTTCTTGTCCAAATAATTGTGGATTATGTTCAAACCACTTATCTCACAGTGGATTAGCAAACATGATTGTAACTAATAGATGTGATTTAACATGTTGGTACTGTTTCTTTTATGTAAAGAAAGGTCTTGAAGGTGCTTACATGTATGAACCAGATCATACTCAAGTTAGAGGTATGATGAAAACTCTAAGAGCAGAAAGACCAATTCCAGGAAACTCTATGCAAATTACTGGTGGTGAACCAATGCTTAGAGAAGATATTGCTGATGTTATTCAAATAATGAAAGAAGAAGGTGTTGACCATATTCAAATGAATACTAATGGTATTAGACATGCAATGGATCCAGAAGCAGCAAGAGAAGTAAGACTTGCTGGATGTAACAACTTGTATCTTTCCTTTGATGGTGTAACTGCAAGAACAAATCCAAAGAATCACTGGGAAATTCCATATGCTCTTGATAGTTGTAGAAAAACTGGTACTACTGTAGTATTTGTTCCAACAGTAATTAAATCAATTAATGATCATGAATTAGGTGGAATTATTAGATATGCACAAAAGAATATGGATGTAGTTCACGCTGTTAACTTTCAACCAGTATCACTAACTGGAAGAATGGGTAAATCTGAACGTGAAAAATATAGAATCACAGTTCCTGATTGTGTTCAAAGAATTGAAGAACAAACAGATGGTCAAGTGACTGTTGATGATTGGTTTCCAGTTCCAAGTTGTATGCCACTAACTAACGTAATTGAAGCATTTTCAAGTAAACCAAAATATGAATTATCTATTCACTTTGCTTGTGGTGCAGGAACATACATCTTTGAAGATGCAGATACAAAGAAATTTGTTCCATTAACTAAATTCTGTGATATTCAAGGAATGTTAGAACTCTTTGAAGATAAAGCAGAAGAAATTCGTTCTGGTAAAAATAAATACTTTACGATGCTTGAAGTTGTAAGAAAACTAAAAGGCTTTGTTGATAGTAAAAAACAACCAGCAGGATTAGATTTAGCAAAAATGTTTGGTAATATTCTCATGAAGAGATCATTTGATTCAGTTGGTTCATGGCATGTAAAGGGATTATTCCTTGGTATGATGCACTTCCAAGACAAATACAATGAAGATTTAGAAAGATTACAAAGATGTGATATTCACTATGTCACTCCAGATCTTAGAATCGTTCCATTTTGTGCATTTAATGTAATTCCAGAATGGTACAGAGACAGAATTCAAAAGAAATATTCTATCACTGTAGAGGAATGGGAAGAACGTGAAGGTGTAAAACTTGAAGATGGTCTATACAGAGGTCTTATGAGACGTGGAGCAGGTGATGAACTTGCTGCTGGCTGTGCAAAGAGTCAGATGTTCCATGATGCTTCTCAAGCAACAATGTAAGAGAATTTTCTATTCAAAAGAGTAATAACAGTTTAAATTTTAATTTTTACATTGAATTCTCAAACTAGTTTATTTCAAGTCAGTAGTTTTAATTTCAAATTAAAACATTTTGTTATAATTGGTGTATTGGTTTTGGCCTTTTCAACATCATTTCTAATTAGATCTCAACCTGCACAATATGGAAATGAATTAAATGAATTTGATCCATTTTTTAATTTTCGTGCTACTGAATATATTGTAGAAAATGGATTTTTTGAATATTTTGAATGGAATGATGATAAAAGTTGGTATCCTCATGGAAGAGATGTTTCTGCAACTTCTCAAATTATGCTTCATAGTACAGCAGCTATAACTTATCAAATATTTGGTGGAAATTCATCACTATATGATTTCACAATATTATTTCCAGCAGTAATTGGTTCATTAACTGTAGTTATTATTTTTGCATTAGTACGATTATTTGGTGGAACCGCTGCTGGTCTTTTTGCTTCTTTATTATTTGCAGTATCACTTCCAATAATTATACGAGGTTCTCTTGGTTGGTTTAAGTCAGAACCTCTAGGGATTTTTTATGGTCTTTTAGGATTGTATTTATTTTTGAGTGCAATTAAATCTGAAAATAAAAAAGTTGCAGCGTTAAAAATTATTTTTGGTGGAATGGTAATGGCTTTTGGGATGGCCTCATGGGGAGGAAATCAATTTTTTATAATTCCTATAGGATTATTTATTTTAGCATTACCATTTGTTAGAAAAGATCATAAATTTCTATTATGGAGTATCCCACTTTTTGTAGGAGTATTTCTTTTAATTTCAGGTTCATTTGAAAGACCTGGACTCAATTTTGTATTTGGTTTAGGTGGACTTTCATTAATAATTCCAACCATGTTTTTAGTGATTAGTATATTTGTTCAAAAAATAAGTAGAGATGAAACTAAAATAAGAAATAGTTTATTTTTATTAATTTCTATTATTATAATTGGATCCTTTTTAATAGTTCTAAATGATGCACAAGAATTTCGTTCAGATGATAATACGAAACCTTTACCTTTACCTAGTTTTAGATATCTAAATGCAATTAATCCATTTATGACAACTATAGATCCTTTAACTGATTCAGTTGCAGAACATGCTACTACAACCGTTGCCCTTTCTTTTCTCTTTCATTCTGTTTGGATGATTTTTGCTGGAATTGGTATTTGGTTTCTCTTTTCTAAAAAAATATCTCAAACTTTTGTTAAAAATGATATGAAAATATTTGTGCTTATTTTTGGAATAATTGGAGTGTATATCGGTTCTACATTTATCCGACTTGAAGTATTTGCATCTATATCGTTGATTATTCTTTCTTCTATTGCTTTATCCATTTTAACTAAAAATATTTTTAAAATTAAATTTCTTGGGAAAAAGAATTATTTATTTAAAATTTCATATGTTATAGTTATAGTATTTTTATTTACTCTTCCACTTGTTGTTCCAGAAGAGAATAATTGGATTGATGCTATGGACAATCCTCCAGTAATCTTTACAGGTGCATCAGTTAATCCCCCTACTAATGATTGGTTAGATACTTTGGAATGGATGAAACTCAATACTCCTGAAAATGCAGTAATTGCATCTTGGTGGGATTATGGTTATTGGATTCAAACCCTGGCTGAACGAACTACATTTATTGATAATTCTACATTAATTGATTCTAGAATAAAACATATGGCAAAAATATTGATGGGTACGCCTAATGATAGTTGGAATATGCTTAAAGAAATGAATGCTGATTATGTACTTGTATTTTTGAGTGCTCAAAAAATAAATGATAATCTTGAGGATAAATTATATGTTTTAGGTGGAGGTGGTGATGAATCTAAAGTTGTATGGTTTGCACGAATTGCCGAACTTCCAGTTGAAAAATATTTAAATTCTGATGGTCTTACTGGTACAAATTATTTTAATGAACAAACATTGTTAGGTAAAATGATTCCATTTACCACTGCATTATACTATGATTCTAATACTCAAGAAAATTCTGCAATCTATAAACCTGGATTTGTTGAAATTGTTAGTAAAAATATTGAATATGATTCTGATAGTGATCCATTAAAATTAGTTTATGCATCACCTAGTTTTATGAATGAGAAAGTGGGACCTATGAACATTGTATTAATTTATGAAATAAATAAAAATTACATTCCTTCTAATTTTGATTAGAAAATTTAATATATTTTTTTTAAAGAATAATTTGAACTAATCTTTTAATACAAGACCTTAAAAACTCTATAGTTAACTTTGTTTTATGAATATTCTTTTAATTTCTCCAACATTGAAAGGAATTGGTGGTATAGCACAACATGTAAGAGATTTAATTAAATTTCTTAAAGAAAATGGCCATCAAGTTGATGTAATTTCTTCTGAAAATATTCTTACAATTCCAATAAAAAAATTAAAAAATCCAAGCTTTTTGTTATCTTCTTTTTTTAAAACAAAATTTATGAAAAAATATGATATAGTTCATGCACAACATCCAATTGCAGCATTAGCAATGAAAAATGTAACTGGAAAAAAAATTTTAACAATTCATGGCGTTTATAGTCAACAAATTGAAATGCTTCATGGTAAATTAGGTTCAATTTTTTCAAATAAATATGAAAAAAATGCTTTGACTTGGGCAGATGCTATTACTGCAGGTTCTATAGAGGCATTAAATCATTATAAAAAATCAAATTCAAATGTATTTTTTATTCCTAATGGAATTGACATTAAATCTTTACCTTCAGGAATTGATACAAGATATACAAAACAAATAATTTTTGTAGGTAGATTATCTAAAGAAAAAGGTATTTACACTGTAATTGAAACTGCAAAAAATCTTCCTAAAGATATTGATTTGATAATTATTGGTGATGGACCTGAAAAATCTTTTGTAATGGAATCTATAAAAAATTATAAAAATATACATTATTTGGGATATCAATCAAAAGAAAAAACAATTCCTTTAATTCGTGGTTCACAATTATTAATTCAACCTTCAATTGCTGAAGGAATTAGTGCGACATTGTTGGAAGCAATGGCATGTAATACTCCCGTTATTACTACTAATATTGGTGGTAATATTGAATTATTTAACAACGATTGTGGAATCTTAATTGAACCTGAAAATTCTAACGAATTATTGAATCAAATAATTTGTCTTATTGATGATGAAGAGAAATTAGCAAAAATTTCTAAACTTGCTTTATCCCAAGTTCAAAATTATGATTGGTCACATATTGGTAAAAAATATTTAGATCTTTATAAAAAATTATTAAATTCATAATAATTTTTGTAAACCCTCTTCAAATGTTAATTCAGGTTTCCAATCTAATATTTTTGTAATTTTAGAATTATCTGCTGTTAT
>CAJQSE010000012.1 GCA_905612485.1 uncultured Candidatus Nitrosopumilus sp. | reverse complement strand
ATGTGTTTATTGATAAGCATGAAAAGAAATGTAAAAAAAATCCACTTCTATTAAATCAATAGTAATAAAAGCTTAAGATATCTTCAAGAATTATTGAACTCATCAGATGGATTTTTCCATAAAATGGTACAATTAGAAAATCGTAGTTTTTCTTTAAAAATTCAAAAATTTGAAAATGGCTATTTTGTTTCTGTTACTGAAGGTAATGATAAAATTGGTTCAATGATTGTTTCTTTAGCAACTGGGCCTACTCCTACAACAACAACAATCATTCCATCCAGAAGTGAATCACTATTTTTAAGACTCATTGCTGAAAGAATTAGCACAAGAATGAAAGGTATTGCTTTAGTTTCTACATATATTCAAAAAGAATTAGAAACCAGTACCGCAAAAGCATTAATGTCTGAAATAATGGAAATGATTGAAAATGAATGATTTAAGAGAATATATTTCTCAAGTTAAAAAAATTAAGGAACTTAAAACTATCAAGACCAAAGTTTCAACAAAATATGAGATTGCTGGAATTACCGCAAAAGTTGATCAGTCACATGCTGTCTTATTTGAAAACATCAAAGAAAGTGATTTTCGATTAGTATCCAATCTAGTAGGAACTCGTAAAAGATTTGCTTTGGCAGTTGGAGGTACTGAAAACAATATTCATCAAAAAGTGATTTCTGCTATTAAAAATGCAAAAAAACCAAAAATAATTTCAACTGGTAAATTCATGGAAAACAAATCTAAAAATATCAATTTCATGCCTATTGTGACTCATTTTGAAAAAGAATCAGGACCTTTTATCACATCTTCAGTTGCATATGCTAAAAATCCTGAAACGGGAAAACAAAATTCATCATTTCATAGAATGATGCCAATTGACAAAACTCATCTTTCAATTAGAATGGTTGAAGATCGTCATTTACACAGATGTTTTGTTGATGCAAAAGAACATGATGAAGATCTAAAAATTGCAATTACCGTTGGTGTTCACCCTGCAATATCTATTGCTGGTGCTTATCAGTTTGATTGGGGTAAGGATGAAATTGATATTGCAAACTCACTTTTAGGTGGAAAATTAACTTTGGCAAAACTTCCATTTTCTGGATTGAATGTACCCTCTGGTTCTGAAATTGTAATGGAGGGAAAAATTCTACGTGATAAAGTACATCCAGAATGGATGGTAGAGATGCTTCAAACTTATGATCATAAAAGATCTCAACCAATATTTGAAATTGAAAATTTGTATTTCAGAAATAATCCTATTTTCCATGATGTTCTTTCTGGTTATGGTGAACATAGATTACTAATGGGAATGCCAATTGAATCAAAATTAAATGGAGAATTGAAAAAGGCTTTTTCTCAAGTAAAACAAGTTTCTATGACAAATGGTGGTTCAAATTGGTTACATGCTGTAGTTCAAATTAAAAAGAAAACTGAATCTGATACTAAAAAAATTATTAAAAAAACATTTGAATCTCATCGTTCCCTAAAACAAGTAACTGTAGTTGATGAAGATATTGATCCAAATAATGCAGAATCTGTTGAATATGCTATGGCAACTAGATTTCAGGCAGACAAGGATTTAGTTATTATCACAAATGTACGTGGTTCCAGCCTTGACCCTTCAAGTGATCAGAAAAAACTACAAACTGCAAAAATGGGTATTGATGCAACACGCTCAACTTCAAAACGTCCTGAGGGATTTGAGATGGCAAAAATCCCTAAAATTGATAAAATTAAACTAGAAAAATATTTCAAATAATCAATAGTTAACTGATTAAATTAAATTAGATGAATATACAGATAATTTAGAGATAAAAAATGTCATCAGAAAATTCCAATATATCTGAAAAAAGCCCCTCTGAATCACATGCTGAAGTAATTGTGCGAATGTTTCCTACAGATGCAAATCCAGCTGGAAATGTGTTTGGTGGTGAAATTTTAAAAAATATTGATATGGTTGCAGGTATAGTTGCACAACGTCATTCTCAATCTAATGCTGTTACCGTATCTTTAGATAGTGTAAATTTTTTGAAACCTGTTTTTGTTGGAAATGTTCTTTTCTTAAATGCTAGAATAAATTATGTTCATAATTCTTCAATGGAAATTGAAGTTAAAGCCGAAGCTGAAGACATTGTAACTGGAATTCGTACTGCTACTGCAACTGCTTTTGTAACATTTGTTGCTCTTGGTCAAAATGGGAAACCCATTCCTGTTCCTCATTTATCACTTAAAACAGATGAGGATCGTATAAAGTTTGAAGAAGGTAAATCTAGAATGGAAATACGATTACAAAATCGTCAAAAATAGACATTAAATTTTCATATATTCACTTAAGAACAATGTTGGTGTTTTCTAATTAATGTCAGCCAATTCAAAAAATAATGAATGGGATTCATTATGGGGAGACTATTCAAAATCTCTTGAAAATTGGAAATCTCTTTTTGAGCAAATCCAAAATGCCAGCAATGATATGCAAACTAAATTCAATCAAGTTTGGGAAAAAGCAAGTGCAGAATCTAGTCCTGAAACCATCAAAGATTTTACTGAAAATTGGCAAAAATCTATGACTGATGCGGGAATGAAATCATTTAGTGATTTTACTGAAAATTGGCAAAAATCTATGACTGATGCAAATGCTTCATCTTTTGAACAATTTACTAAAAATTGGCAAAAGGCTCTAAGTTCTTCTGGTTTAGAACAAATGAATGCTTATGGTGAAATGATGAAAAAGTTTGCTGAAACTTGGAGTTTAATGTGGCCAAAATCCCAATAATTTTATTTCCAACTTGTTAACTCTTTAATTTCCTCTCTTGATTCATCAATTAATCGTCTGATTACAGGTGTGTAAATTTGACATAGATACATGATTTCAACATCACAATCTTTTTCTATATTTACAAATGCAGATGCAATAATTTTCTTCTTAGTTACTTTGGGTTCATTTTTTTCATTTCTTTTTGCATTAATTGTTTCTAAAAATATTGGAGTTTGTA
>CAJQSE010000011.1 GCA_905612485.1 uncultured Candidatus Nitrosopumilus sp. | reverse complement strand
GTAATTTGAAAAATGTATGTGAATTTAGAATTTAATTTTTGATATTTAAAACGACTGGAATTGGGAATTCGTGCTTAGAGCTGTTTAACTAAATTGACTATCTCTTTACCAGCTGTTGGCATATTTTACTTGTTGAGGAGTTAATTTATCAATTTTAACATCCATGGCTTTCAATGCATCAAATGCAATCTGAATATCAATTTCTTTAGGGACATCAATAATTTTATTTTCCATTTTTTTGTGGTTTTTGAGAATATACATTACAGACAAAAGTTGGTTTGAAAATGACTGAGCCATAACCTCTGGCGGATGGCCTTCTGCAGATACCAAGTTAGCAAGACGACCTTGGCCAATCAAGTAAACTTTTTTGCCATTTTTCAAAGTGCATTCATCAAGTGTAGGTCTAACTTCTTTAACAGATTTTGATTTTTTTAGTAAGAATTCAGCATCAATTTCAACATCAAAGTGACCAACATTACCCATAATTGCACCATCTTTCATTTTCAAAATATGCTCCTTTCGAATTACACTAGTCATTCCAGTACACGTGACAAACATATCACCAATTTTTGCTGCTTGTGACATTGGCATAACTTCAAATCCATCCATATGAGCTTCAAGGGCTTTAACAGGATCAACTTCAGTGACAATAACTTTAGAGCCCATTCCATTAAATCGTGATGCGACACCGCGTCCAACCCAACCATATCCTACCACTACAACACGTTTTGATGCCATAAGTAAATTCATTGCACGCAAATAACCATCAATGGTACTTTGACCAGTACCGTATCTATTATCAAACATGTGTTTGGTGTATGCTTCATTAACTAAAATAACAGGATAGCGTAATTTACCTTGATTTTCTACGGCTCTAATTCTAGTTACCCCAGCAGTAGTTTCTTCTGTGGCACCCAGAATTTCCATATCTTTGAATCGCTTATCAAAATGTGCTTTGATATTCATATCGGCACCATCGTCAGTTAGAATAGTTGGTTTGTGTTTGAGTACTTGATCAATAGACCAATCATAGTCTTTAACAGATTGTCCATGCCATGCATAAACATGGATTCCTTCGGATGCCAAAAATGCGGCAATATTGTCTTGAGTGGTTAAAGGATTACCGCCACAAACTGCAACTGTTGCACCTAATTCTTTAGCACCAATAAGTAAAACAGAGGTTTCTTTTGTAACGTGTAGGCAAAAACCAATAGTAATTCCCTTGAGGGGTTTTGATTTTTTTAATCGATTAATTGTATTATCTAAAATTTGCATATGAGATCTAGCCCACTCGTAGGAAAGTTTACCCTCTTGGATTAATTTTGAACTAGATTTTACTTTACTCAATAAGCAAAATCCCGATAGGGGGTATAAAATACTATCATGCGAATGTAAATAAATGACAAATATTTCAATAAACCCATGGCATGGAAAAAAATTGCAGAAAAAAGCGAAGTATCATCAGGAAAAGGTAAAGCATTCAAAATAGACGGAAAACAAATTGCAGTTTTTAATCAGGATGGGTATCATGCCATGGATGATCTTTGTGTTCATCAAGATGGGTCAATTGCACCAGGAAAATTAGAAGGCGATATAGTAGAATGTCCATTGCATTTTTGGAAATACAACATCAAAACAGGAGAGCTTGTAGATTACCTTAAAGATATCAAATTAGAAACATATTCAGTCCAGTCTAGAGATGACGGACTTTATGTGGATATTTAAAAATAATTTAAACTAATTCAAAAAATTCAATTTTAAGTACAATTTTTATTCGTAGGTTGTTTTTGTTAACACAATAACATTCTCAGGACTTCAAAAACCTAACAAATTAGGTCTAGAGATAAAATTTCCAGACTAAACAACCGTAACATTACATTGGAAAAATGTAATTGCCTGAAAGATTCAATTTTGAATCTGTAATTCTAACCTGTTTTGGACAACGGCTAAATATTCTTCGAGATTTTTCCATTTTGGATAAATCTATCAATCGTAATAATGCATTTCTATTAATCATAACAACCCCATTGATTTTTCCTAACTGTCTTGCAGATTTAGTGAACTTTGCATTTGTAATCACAACACCAATTCGAGCATCATATTTTTTTAATGAAGCTACAATTTCTTGAACTGCCTTAAGAGTAACCTTGTTTATTGAGTTTTTTACCTGAACAGCTATTCTATCTCCATTTTTTTCTAATAATACATCACAACCAAAATCTCCTGATTTTTTAGTTACCTTTGTAGAAAAACCAAATCGTTGAAATAACTTAGCAACATATTCTTCAAAATCATATCCGACCATTTTATCAATCATGGCTAAATCATAAGAGATTTTGTGGCTGATTCTTTTAATTGGATATTGTAATGGTTTGGAATGTGAGTCAGTTAAACTTAATTCATTTTTGATATTCTCTGAGCAATTCAGATAGTTCAGGATTAATTTTGTTCTGTCATCAACAAAATTTTTCTCTAATTCCAGCATATCAATATCACGTAGAACTCCATATGATTGAAATAGACAATAAATTATGACCTGAATCGTCAAGTTTAGTATTAATTAAAAAAATAGTCTTGCTATATTTTACCATGCAATTGTATTATGATACTAAATATTTAGTGAGATAAGCAATAACTCCTAGTTTTACTTTTAGCTATTATTGACACAGCATTTCTAATAGATTAATGTGGTTTATTTTTCATGTGGACATTTGTTATTATTTCTCTTTATTCCTTTTGCAAAATTACAATTTTGACATAATATCTGAAAGTAATCTGGGAAGTTATTTTCTATAATCCATTTTACTAAGGCTGTAGAATGTGTTTTTGATGAATATCCTATTGCTACCAATTCAGGAATTGAATCCATTTCTTTTCTACCTAGAATATGGTCTAGAGCTAAAAAGTCATGAATAGATTCCCCACAACATCTACAACATGGAATATCGCTATTGGAATGAAGTTTAGAATAATATTGTAAAACTTCTTCTCTCATAGCTAAATATCCTTTTTCACTATTATAGAATTTATTTGTGCCTCGCCTTACAGCTGACTTTCCTTTTTCAGTTTTCCTGTACTTTTTGTGATGTTCTAACATACTTTCCTTTAATTCAGGACTTTGTCGATATGCTTTTCCTTTTTCAGTTTGCAACCATTTCTCATTAAGTTTCTTTCGATTTAACTTTCCTTTTTCAGTTTTTTCATATTTATCAGTACGTTTCTTTTGACTTACCTTTCCTTTTTCAGTTTGAGAATATTTCTTATGCTTTGCTCTGTCCCTTGCCTTTCGTTCTTCATCAGTTAGTTTATTTTTTCTATCATATACTCCACTTGGCATTATTTTCTAATAATTTTTCTAGTAGATTAGTAGTAGTAGTTTCTCAAAAACCTAACAAATACTACTGTTTACAACTATGGTTACCCCCCATGACACAAAACAAGACACTATCTACGCGTGTATCTACAGAAATCTACAAACTGTTTACAGAACAATGTGATGAGGATTCTATATCCGTAAGTCAATGTCTAAAACAAATGATAACAGATTTGTCATTAGGACGTAAGGAATATGAGGATTCTTCACAATGCAGTATAGAGAAAGATACAGAAAAAACAGCAAAGTTTGAGCAAGATAGTGCTATGAAAAAACTATTGGAAGAATTACAAGACAAAAACATTCGAATAAAAAACGAACAAGTACAGAATATCAAATTACAAGGCTGGCTAGATGAGATAAAAGATGATATTGAAAACTTGAAAACGAGTTTCAATAAAAAATTAGAGGAAGATAGAATGAAAAAAGGAATGGAATGTTTTGTAGATGATTCTTGTTTTCCTACTAGCTAGGATAAACAGGCTCATTATCTCCATTATACAACCCAGTTTCATAGGGTATTTCTTCAAACTGTAAACCACATTGGCAGGTATTTGCTTTAATCATTAAATCCAGTTTGATACTTTTCAAATTTTGCCAATCATAACCAATATCTGAAATCATTTTCATTAGTTGTTTTTGTTTAGTTGAAGCCATTAGACCACACCAAACAACTTTAGGTTTTTTCTCATCAATTAGACTTAGAACTTTATCTCTTATCTCCTTGAAATGCGATTTTTGAACATAATTAATAGAGTGATTCCTAACTTGCACTTTGAACAAATCTTCTAAAGAATAACGATAGACATATTTCAACAAGTGAATACATCTACCTTTTTCTTTATGGACACTAGCGTATTCAGTATGAACATTGACATTTCCCTCTACTGAAAGTTTTGTATTTTTTTCTATAATTGATTTCCAAATATTCCTCATCTTGTTTGTATCAAAGAAATAATCACATCTTACTATTTTCTGATTTACTTCTTTGAAATTTAATGATAAGATATGTGCATGATGATACGGATTAGCTAAAGGGTCAGATGAATGTCTAGTTTGAATAACATAACCATAAGCATGAATGTTTAACTCAATCATAAACTGCTTAATCATTTTAGAAAATATCTTCTTGTCTAGCTCGTGTAATGGTTTAGGTAATGTTAGAACAAGTTGATTCATCTTCAAATCAAAATCTACTCTATCTGAAATATTTCGTTTAATTGATTGATACGTTACATTGGCTTTTGACGTAGCATAAGCCATAGAACAACGAGGACACTTGCCTCTACTGCCACACAAAAGATAATTTGTTTTTTTAGTATGGTTATCATATCCTGAGATACATTTTCTTTTTTCATATTTAGTAGCACACCAATCTAAATCATGTGAATCAATCCCAAGATTTTCTAAAAAATCTGTAAACTCCTTTTGTTCTTCTAAAGTAATGTAACGTTCTTGTTTGATTTCATCAAATCCAACTAGGATTTCTTGAGTACAATTTTGCATTAAAAACCACGTCTATTTTCATAGTAACGCCAACCTTGTCTTTTTAGGCGTGAATACATGTCATTTATCATGTCATTATAGGTCTCGTCAGGTTTCTTATCTTTAGTAAGAATTTTTCTCAATTCTTTTGAAATCTTAATCGTAGTTTCTAGCATAGATAATATCTACAATATTGATTAAAAGGGAAAACTATCAGGACATGATAGTAAACACATTTCACTATCAAGACGTGATAGTGATTCGCAGTATACTATTAAATCATATTGTAAACATTCTTTGTTAATGGTTAGAACTGGAAAACTAATTCCTAAAGAGGTTATTCTTCCTGCAATTGCTATGTTAGGGGATAAAGCAACATGGACTAACATTTACAATAATTGTATTGGCGAAAATGGTAAACGTTGTGCAAGTAATGACGTAGGTTTTACTTTAGATATTTTACTAGAGAAAAAAATTATTACTGAAAAAATGATGAATAAAAAAACTAGAGTTTTTTCTGTGATTAAAAATTATACCCCTGATGAGTATGAAGATTTTCTAAAAATGGTAGCTAACATTAAAAAAATCAAATTAGAACAACTTGTAGAACAATTAAACCATAAGCAAATATTTACAAAAAAGAAAGAGTTTGTTCAAAAGAATCATGAAGATTTTACAAAGTTTATGATAGCCCTTGAAGATAGTGCTCATTTCTATACTAACTTACTTCACACTAGAGAAAATTCAGAAGATGAAATTGAATTTACTGCAAAGATAACTTACATCATCAAACTAACTAACAAATCAATTCAAGAATGTTGTCGTAAATTAAAATATGGAAAAGACCAAGATGAAAGAACTTTGATAAATGGACAAATTGAAAACGTAGTTAATTTTCTTCGTCTCTAAATCTTAATGAATTTTTCAAATCTTGCAATTCTTTCTTCTAACTCTTTGATTTTATCGTCTTTTTGTGCCTGATTTTCCTCAATTATCTTATCTTTTCTTAATAATTCTGATTCCAATCTAGCTTCTTTACTAACTACTAATTCATCACTAAATTTTTCATACTCTTTGAATAAATCATCAAAATCAGGTTTGTAGTAGGTATTATCTAAAACATTACTTGTTGAATGTCCAAACATTTTTTCAACCTTACTAGAATTTACGCCATCAGTATTTTCGGCAATAGTTTTCCAACGTTTTCTAATACCATGAGTTATAGCAATTTCAGAACGACCCCCGACCTTTTCCCCTCTATCAATATGTTCTAATTTCTTAACTATTCTTGGCTGAATTGCTTTTTGGTCACTTGGTTTAGTATGGTCTTGAGCTTTTGGTATTACCCAAGAATCTTTAGTAATTATTTCCCCTTTACTTTTTCTATACTCTATCCACTCATCAACTACCTTAACAGTTTCAGGATTAATGAAAGAATAGTATTCTTCTTTTTCTCCACCATAAATTAGAATAGACTTACAACCGTTTTTCTCAAATTCTCCAATATGTTTTATTTTTAAATATTCTGTAAATCCTACTCTAGAGCCACATGAAGCCATAATCAAAACTACACATTTCAAAGGAAGTGAAAATTTAGTATTCAAAGCTTTTAGAACTTGTTGTAATAATTCAGTAGAGTATGGTTTTCCACCTGTGAGTTTCTTGGCAGATGGCAACATCTTTTTTGCCCTTAGAGTTTGAATCTCAATTTCATTCATAACATAAAATAATCTGATAGCACAAATTTTTCCATTAATGTGACTCTTTGATAATCCCCTATTCTTATCACGAATTACTATTTGCTCTACCATTTTTCTTACTTCATCAGGTTTAATTTCTAAAAGAGAATCAAAAGATTTTATGTGAAAATAGTCACGAAAATCACTGATTGAAGCCATGTAGGTATTTCTTGTTGCTTTTGTTTTAATTCCTGAAAGAAAAAATTCTAAACTCTTAGACATATCAGACATAGATGATTTTTCTCTTTTAGGTAAAACTATCATTCAATGATAGTAAGAATTGCCTGTTTATCTAACAAAAGGGTTAACTAAATTTTTATTCTAAGATATTTTTTAAAGAAATCATTGAATCAAGATATTATAGATAAAATAATTCATCAGGATTATGCCTCCATCACAGATAAAATTGAAAAGTTCATAGAAAATGAATTAGAGAAAAATCAAGCAAAAGGAATCATTTTAGGATTAAGTGGAGGAATAGATTCAGCAGTATTAGCATACATTTGTAAAAGAAAACTAAAGGAAAAAACACTTGCATTAATTATGCCAGATACAGCAATTACTCCAAGTATTGAAACTGAAGATGCAATGAGAACGATTGGATTAACAGGAATTGAACATAAACTAATTGATATCAAACCAATTGTAAATGAATATTCAATGTATTTAGAACCAAACGAAAAAGCTAAAGGAAATTTAAGAGCAAGAGTTAGAACCAACATACTATATTATTATGCAAATATCAAAAATTATTTAGTTTTAGGATCAAGTGATAAAAGTGAATATCTAATAGGATATTTTACTAAATTCGGAGATGGTGCATCAGATTTAACACCAATTAGTTCTTTATACAAACTACAAGTAAGAGAAATTGCCAAACATTTAGAAATTCCAGAAAACATAATATCAAAAAAGAGTAGTCCACATCTTTGGAAAGATCATGAAGCAGAAGAGGAATTAGGAATACAATATGAAGAAGTTGATTCCACATTATACTGTCTATTTGAAAAAAAACTTTCAGTTGAGGAGACAATTGAAATTACCAAAATAGAGAAAGAAGTAGTTGAAAAAATTTATGAATTAAACATAAACAGTGAACATAAAAGATTACTAGCACAAAAAATAGATAATCAGTAAGATGAATCTACAAGATACACTATCTAACATTGAACAAAAGTTAGATGTTTCAAAAAAAATCAAAATTTACCTATGTGGAGTTACAGTATATGGTGAATCACATATAGGGCATGCAAGAACAATCATAGTTTTCGATGTTTTAAGAAAATATTTGGAAAGTAAAAAAATAGAAGTTGAATTTATTCAAAATTTCACAGATGTTGATGATAAAATTATAAATCGTGCAGCAGCAGAAAATGTATCTACAGAAGAAATCAGTAACAAATACATTAAAAATTATTTTAGAGATTTTGATGGATTAAACATCAAGCGTGCAACAAATTATCCTAAAGCAACAGAACACATAGATGACATCATAAAATTTGTGGAGAAATTAATTGAAAAAGAAATTGCATATGTTTCAAAAAATGGAGTGTATTTTGCAGTTTCAAAATTTCCAGAATATGGCAAATTATCAAAAAAGAAAATAGATGAATTACAATCAGGATCAAGAATTCAAATAGACGAAACAAAAAATGATCCACTAGATTTTGCAATGTGGAAATTTTCAGATAACAACCCAACATGGGAAAGTCCATGGGGGAAAGGAAGACCAGGATGGCACATAGAATGTTCTGCAATGAGTATAAAGTATCTAGGAGAAAATTTTGACATTCATGGTGGAGGAAGAGATTTAATTTTTCCACATCATGAAAATGAAATAGCTCAATCAGAATCACATACAGGTAACCAATTTGCAAAAATTTGGATGCATGTAGGAATGGTCACAATTACTGGAGAAAAAATGTCAAAATCATTAGGAAATACAAAATCAATAAAACAAGTGTTAGAAAATTGGGGGCCAAACATAATAAGATTATTTTGTTTATCCGGACACTATTCCAAAGTAATAGATTACTCAGAAGAAATGCTGAAAGAGAATCTTACAAAATGGAGACAAGTTGAAACATGTTATTTTGAATTAATTCATGCAAACAACAAAAATCAGGAAAATATATCAGAAAATATTAAAAAAATAGGTATAGAATTTGATAATTCATTAGAAAGTGATTTCAACACACATCTAGCTCTATCTGCATTTTTTCAATTAGTAAAAGAAACAAACAGATTAGCAGCAGCTGAAAAATTAGGAAAAGAAAATGCAATAATAATTAAAAAAGAATTTGAAAGAATTTCAAGTATTTTAGGATTAACCATTCCAGAAATGAATCAAAATGAAAAAGAAAAAATAGACAGTCTAATTTCTAATAGAGAAGAATTTAGAGAGCAAAAACAATTTGACGAAGCTGATAAAATTCGAGATGAACTTAATGAAATGAATATAGATTTGATTGATCACAAAGGTAGAACAATTTGGATGAAAAAAGAAAAGATCAGAAATGATAACTAAAAATATTAAACAGGAAGTAATTCCCAATCATTTTTACCACATTTACATTGTTTCCCATATGCATTAATGTAATCCAAGTATTCTAAATCAGTACAAGGTCCCTGATCAGGAATATTAATTTTAGAAGTACATTTCCTACATTTAGCAATAAAATCATTCAACAGTATCAATACCAGTATAGAATTAAAAAAGTATACTTACATAACAAAGAAAGATCATGTAGAAACTATTTCATAAAATTTAGCCGGTTTATACTAGAATTTAGTTGACTGTTCATTAATTTGTAATAAGAAAAGCATCTAAAATGAATTCTTGAAGACTACTTTATCTAAATCTAGTTGACCACCACGTTGTGATGCATCTTGTGCTCGTTTTCCAACTACTACCATCATCACTATCATATGATTCTCAGGTAAATTAATCACATTTGCTAATTCATCATATTCAAATCCAACCATAGGACAAGAGTCTAATCCCATCTGTTTTGCTGCAAGCATAATGGTTTGAGCTGCCATGCCACAAGACCGAACTGCTTCATCTCGAAGATTTTGAGGATTGCCATCATATTTTCTCTCAAGTGCAGCTTTTACTGTTTCTTGTTTTTCAGAAGGATGATTTTTCCAATATCGTAATGGTTCAGTCTTCCATGCATCCATATTCCCACATAAAACTACCACAAGAGAGCCATCTTTTGGTTGTGCTTGCCCTCTTGCTGCAATAGAAATTTTCTCTTTGACATCTTGATCAGTTGAAATTACAAATCTCCAATTCTGTTGATTGTAACTAGTAGGTGAAAGAATAGTTAATTTCATCAAAGAATCAACTTGCTCATTTGTCATTTTGTAATTACTATCAAATTTTTTAATTGCACGTCTACTAGAAATTGCTTCAAAGGTATCCATATTCACAGATTTTAAATTAATTATCAATTTAATTGATTCCATAAAGAAATGAAAAAGAATCGATCAAAATATTATAAGATAACCTTCGGCTCATATATCTAAATTCAACAAACAAAACATGGGAGTTCAGGATCTTCAAAAATTATTTGAAATTAATCAACAAATTAAACAAATTGATAAAAAAAATTATTATAATTTTATTATAGACACAGATACAAAAGAAGGAAAAACAAGAATAGTCATAGATGAGTTTGGAACATGGAAAAAAACCCCATATTTGACAGAGAAACAAGCAACAGAATATAGAAAAAAAGGATTTAGACAATTTGTTCCAGATTTAATTGATTTTAAAAATAAAATAATTATTGAGTATCAAGAAGAATCCAAAGGAAGGCAAGGGGTGTTAAGAAGGCGTGGAAAAATTAACAAAAAAGGACATGATGAATTTAGTGATGAGGATAAGGATATTTTTTATGAATTAGCAGAATTTAATCAATTAAAAATTTGGGAGAATACATCACAAACCGAACAAGATGAAGAATTAAAGAATTTTTTAAAAAAAAATACCAATAATAGAAATAATTTTAAAAATTAGAATTAAAAAAATATTAAAAATTATGGTAGAGGTTCATGTCCACGTTTGTATCCACTCCATTTTCTATATTCATAATCAGTTAATGGAGATTCACAACCACATTTACAAAATGTTTTCATAACTAGAGAAAGAATCATAGTCTATTTTTAGATTATCTTTAATCCATACTAACTATTCATCAACATTAATTCAATAAAATAAAATGAAAAAGATCGAGAGTTATGGTAAAAAGTATCTTATGCGAGATTATTTTGAATGTATTTTATCTTGAATTTGAGCCAAAATTAGAGCAGCCTTGTCTTTATTTTCATAAGTATCAGCAGTTTCATCCATAATTGCATCAATTTCATAACTTTTGTCGACTAGAATACTTGCAACGTGATCATCCAAAGTTCCATTACCAATCAAATAATATGCAAAGACAGTATTTTTTTGCCCAATTCTATGAAGTCTATCTTCAGCTTGTCTATGAATGGCAGGACTCCAGTCAAGTTCTGCAAAAATAACATATTTAGCTCGAGTTAAATTAATACCCACATTTCCAGCACGAATTCCAGCAATCATTAATTTTGATTCACCTTTTTGAAATTTATCAATTTGATCCTGTCGTAAATTATCAGATTGTCCACCGATAATAGAAACAGGTGAAAATTCTTGAAGACTTTCATGGAGTAATTTATGAATTACTTTATGGTGACAAAACACAACCACACTTTCTTCAATCTCCATAATATTTTTTACAAAATTAATTACATGAGGTAATTTAGCAACACCAGCAATTTGTCGTTCACTTTGAATTGCCCTATGATATGATGCAGATTTAGAAAATTCAGTTGTAGCTTCTTTTTGTTCATTCTCAAGTTTTTTCCAAATTTTATCTAGTTCTTCAAGATAATAATCAGTGTCAGATGCAATTACTTCCTTGTACCTAACCTTATCTTTCAATTCCTTTAAGACATCAGATTTTTTTCGTCTAAGCATAACATGTTTTTGTAATTCGTTTCGAAGTGAAGCACGTTTATTTTCTAAAACAATTGCTTTTCCCTTATCATTTACATAGCAAAAATATTCACAAAATTCTTTAAAACTACCCAATAACCCAGGTTTTAAAATATCAATTATAGGCCATATTTCAGAACCTCGATTGTAGATTGGAGTACCAGAAAGTCCAATTCTATAATTAACTGTAGGTAATGCTGCAAGTTTTTTAACAGCCTTATATTTTTGAGTAGTTTTTGATCTTAAATTATGAACTTCATCACAAACAATAGTACGAATTCCAACTTTTTCAATATCTTCAGAACGTTTTAAAAGTAATTCATAATTAATTACATAGATATCAGTTTTTGGCAATTCCCTAGATTTACCAGTTCTAATTGAAGTGACACTAGGAGATTGAGATTCAATAATTCTTCCGTTTCTACTTTTTTTCTTAAGAAATTTTTCAATTTCACGTTCCCAATTTTTTAGAGTAACTAATGGCGCAACAACAAGTACAGGAAAAGTGTGTTTTTCTGTGGAAACGTAAGATAAAGTTTGAACAGTTTTACCAAGACCCATTTCATCTGCAAGTAATGCATTTCCAGAAGATTTTAGTAAAAAATCCAATCCTTCCTTTTGAAAATTCATCAGTTTACCTCTAAATTGTTCACCAGATTTTGCTCGTTTCAGCTTATGTTTAATCGGAGGCAATGTAGGTTTTGGCGCATATGTTTTAACAATTTTCCTTTGCCAGATAGTCTTAGATAGAATTTCTAAAGGAAAGCGATCCATCATTAGTTTCAATTGTTTAATACTTTCAGTTGAATCCTCAATAATTACTTCGTGCTCATTTTCACCATACCATGCTTTAGAACTTAAAGTTGAGATCTTATCAATTGCCAAATCACCCGTGATTTTCCAACACCAAAGTTTAGAATATTTGTCCTGAACATATTCCAATGTGCCAAAATTTTCTAGTGATGTTGCCATAATTTGTAGCTAGGAATTTTTTTTGTCTTATGAATCTTCAGTTTTTCAAAGATCATTGCAAAAAAAATAAAAATCAAGAAGAGTTAAAATATAAGTCATGTTGCGTTATTAGGTACAAAATAAAAAGAGAATTAGGCTCAAAAAAATTGGAAATGTTATGAAAATATAACAGATAAGGGATAAAAAATATTTTAACATAGGTTTAAAATTAAATAAAAATAATAAAAAATATGGAATTCATTCAGGAGGAAGAACCAGAAATTAAAAAACCAATCATCATTGCGGCAATGCAAGATATGGGAAATGTAGGAAGTATAGTAATCAATTTTATAAATAAATCATTAAAATCAAAACCATTCAGAACGGCTAAAGTATCATTTCCAACATATGTAGTAGATAATGGAGGTCATATTGATCTTCCAAATGAAAGTTGGGAATACAAATACACAGATGACCTAATAATATTTGGAGGAGGAAATGGTCAACCACAAGACAATAATGAATTAAATTTACTATGTAAAGATGTGATGGACGTTGCAGAAAAATATTCTGCAAAATTTATTTACACATTGGGAGGATTTCATACCAACAGAGTATTAAAAAATATTCCAAAAACATATGTCACCACAACATCATTAGAACTAAGAAAACAAATGGAAAAATTAGAATTAGATATGACTCCTCAAAAATCATTAATTACAGGATTTAATGGATTAATTCTAGGATTTGCTAAAAAATATGGTATTCAAGGAATTGGAATGTATGGGGAATTAAATCAACCAGATGTACCACAATATAGAGCAGCAATCAGCATCATCAAAACAATTGAAAAGCTGACATATAGAAAATTAGGCAATACTGAAGAATTAGAAATGTTAGCCCAAGAAATAGATCAAAAATTTAGAAATTAATGAGCAGTTCCAACTTCATGTGGAGCAGTATTCTCATTATGGCAATCACAACTGCATAAGTGTGTCTTGTGATTATTCATACAATCAATACACTCAAAATGTTTTCGAGTTTCACATGCAGCACAAATCATAATTAATCATTATCAATAGATGAATTTGAATATTTCTTTAATTAAAGAGTTTTTAAGGCTAATTAAAAAAATCAGATTAATTGAAAATCTATCATAAATCATCATGCATCACATGTAAAAAAACAATTACAGAAATGGAGCGAATGAAGATAGATGTAGAATCCAGAGATTTTTTTAAAGACCCATTTACAGAATCTGAATTAAAAAAAATAATTAAAATGACAGGGAAAAAACCAGTACAATTACTTAGAAAAAGAGACAAAACATACAAAGAAATGAAATTAGATCAAAATAAAAAAACAGATTCAGAAGTAATCAAGCTTATGATAAAATATCCAGGATTAATTTTACGTCCAATTATAATTTTAAAAAATAAAGCTATAGTAGGAAAAATAGATCCTAAAGAGATAAAAAATTAATCAGAATTTCCCTGTTTAAAAATTCTAATTGCCTCTAGATGAGAACAGTTAGCTTTTTGTCCATTACCGTGATGAAATTTATAATAATTTTTGAATCCAAAACATTCACAAGTATCACTAGTTACAAAATAAGATTTTTCAGGATTAGAAGAGGATTTAATTTGAAATAAATCTTCTTCAATTTTCACTACACAACCAGAATCTACCAATTTTTT
>CAJQSE010000010.1 GCA_905612485.1 uncultured Candidatus Nitrosopumilus sp. | reverse complement strand
TGAAAACAATATTTATTCATCTAATCTCTAGACTGTTGTATCATGGAACCCCAAATCCTTTCATCTTCAATTGTTCAAAATTTTATACCTGCAAGAACATCTACGTCTCGAAAAGGTGATAATGGAATTGTACTTGTTATTGGTGGAAGTTACATTTATCATGGAGCCCCCGTATTGTCCTCACTTGCTGCCCTTAGATGTGGTACTGATTTAGTTTATACTTCTGTTCCAAAAATCAATGTAACTCCAACTCGTGCAATTTCTCCAAATCTTATTGTAATTCCTTTAGTTGATCAAAAACTAACTCTTGGTGCTGTAAAGAAACTTGTTGGTGCTTTACCTCGTAATTTACATTCTGCAACAATTGGAATGGGTCTTGCAATACAAGAAAGAAATTCTCTATTACATCTTGTAAAGTCTCTTTTGGATCGAGATGTTAGACTATCTTTGGATGCTAGTGCCTTAATTCCTGAGGTCTTACCATTTTTAGCTCACAAAAATGTTGTAGTAACTCCACATGCTGGAGAATTCAAACGATTGTTTGGAGATATACCCTCTGAGTCTAATCTTGAGCGAATAAAATTAGTTGAACAAAATGCTTTGAAATATGGCATAACTGTTCTGCTCAAAGGTCCTACTGATATTATATCTGATGGAAACATTACTTATCTTTGTGAAAAAAATATTCCTGCAATGACTGTTGGTGGTACTGGTGATGTGTTATCTGGATTAGTTGCTGGTCTATTATCTAAGAATAGAAATAGTTTAGAATCTGCTGCAGCAGCTAGTTATATTTGTGGTTTAGCTGGAAAAGAAGTTCAAGAAAAATTGGGACTTCATATGACTCCTATGGATTTGATTGATTCAATTCCTAATGTGATGAAACCTTTTGATAGAATCGTATGATTAGAATGAATGCATTAAAACATGTGGATACCCATATGGATGATCTTATTTGTGATCTGCAAAGACTAATTCAACAACCTAGTGTATCTGCAAAAAATGAAGGCATTGAAAAATGTGCAAAATTAGTTAAAACATTATTGAAGTCTTCTGGTCTTAAATCTGAAATTTTACGTTTAAAAAAAGGTGTAGCTCCAATAGTGTTTGCTGAGATAACATCTAAAAAAAATCCTGATAAAACATTGATGTTTTATAATCACTATGATGTTCAACCTGCAGAACCATTTGACTTATGGGACGATCCTCCGTTTAGTGGAGTAAGAAAAGGAAATAAAATTTTTGGGAGAGGTTCTACTGATGATAAAGGTGAATTAATTACTAGAATTAAAGCCGTTGAGGCTTGTTTGGTAACAACTGGTGATGTTCCTTGTAACATAAAATTTGTAATCGAGGGAGAAGAAGAAACTGGCAGTGCTCATATTGAAGAATATTTGAAAAAATACAAAAAGAAATTTTCCAATGATGGTGTAATTTGGGAATTTGGTTATGTTGATGCAAAAAATAGACCTATCATTGGTCTTGGAATGAAAGGGTTGTTGTTTGTTGAACTATCTGTGAAAGAATCTATTCGAGACGCTCACTCTAGTTTAGCTGTATTAATTAAAAATCCTGCATGGCGGTTAATTGATGCTATTCAAACATTGAGAAATTCTGATGGACACATTTTGATTAAAGATTGGTACAAAGAAGTCATTCCATTTTCAAAAAAAGATTTAGAATTAATTGAGAAAGAACCTTTTGATCAAAATGTATTCAAAAAAGAATTTGGAATCACTTCTTTTATTGGTAATAAAAAAAATCTTGATGCAAAAAAGGCTTTAGTTGGTGATGCAACATGTAATATTGCAGGATTTGTTTCAGGTTACACTGGAGATGGAGCTAAAACTGTTCTTCCTGGTGATGCTTTGGTAAAAATTGATTTTAGATTAATTCCTAAAATGGATCCAAAGAAGCAAGTCATTAGATTAAAAAAACATTTGAAATCATATGGGTTTCATGATGTAAAAATTAAAATCTTTCATGGTGAGGCTGCAGCTAGAACTGATTCTTCCCATCCTTTTGTATCTCAAGTAAAAAATGCAGCTGACAAAGCTTTTGGAAAATCTATTTTAAATGTTTCAAATGCTGGTACTGGTCCTATGTATCCATTTGTTGATATTTTAAAATCTCCTTGTATATCCATAGGAAGTACCTACATGTTTTCAAGAATTCATTCTCCAAATGAATTTGCTAGAATTGATTTGTTAAAAAAAACTACAAAGTGCATTTGCTTGATTATGGAAAATTTTGGAAAAACTTAGTGAAGATATCTGGGACTTTTTTTAATTATTTGTGATAATGATATTCTTCCTGGTCCTGCAACAATAATTACTAATGCTACTGCCAGTAAAATTAAATCTAATTCAATCCCTTTTTCACCTGTGATACTTTGAGTACCTTTTACATGAAATATTGCCCCTACCATAATTATTGAAATAATTGATGCTGAAATTCTATTTAAAACCCCTATGATTAGTAGGATGCCTGGAACTACTTCAGCTAATGCAATAATTATTGCTAATTCCCCTGGAATTCCCATTGATGAGATCCACCCAACAAACCCATCATTGCCAAATTTACTATATCCATGAATAATGAAAATCACTCCCATTACTAATCTCAATCCGAGAAAGACCACATCGTTCAAGATTTTTTCTTTAATTTCACTGGTGGTCAATGTATTCAATTATTTTTTTCATTATTCACATAAAAAAGATATGGCTCATTCTATCTTTGTACTACATAATTCTGTTATTTTGTGGTACTAATGATTTAGTATTTTTAAATTTTAGCCACAAATTTGATCTATATTGTAGAAAGCCCTTTATTATGTGATAAAATTATTTGAGATATGTCAATGTATATGCCAGGAGCAACTGCTGTTGGAATTACTTTTGATGGTGGCGTAGTTTTTGCTAGTGAAAAAAGGATAGCATTTGGTAATTTCCTTGTAAGTAAAACAACAAAGAAAACTTTCTCTATTACTGATAAAGTTGGTGCAACTTGTGCTGGTCTTGTTGCTGATATGCAAATTTTAACTTTACAAATTTCAGCTCTTGCAAAGATTAGAAAAATGGATCTAAAAAGAGATGTTCCTCCTAACACTGTTGCTAAAATGATGTCAAATATGATGTACGAAAGAAGATATTTTCCATTACTTACACAAGTAATTGTTGGCGGTGTAGTCGATAAACCCGTTATGTATACCCTTGATCCTCTAGGTTCAGTACTTCCTGATGAATATGCTGCAGTTGGTACAGGTGCTGAAATGGCATTAGGTGTTTTAGATCCTCAGTTCAAACCAAACATGACTAAGGATGATGCTATTAGTTTAGCCAAACATGCAGTTCGTGCAGCAGCTTTAAGAGATTCTGCAAGTGGTGATGGATTGGATGTGCTTGTAATTACTAAAGACGGTACAGAAGAATTTACTGAAAGTATAAAATAATTTTCTAGTTAATCATAAATCATTTTACCTGTTTCCCAGAATTTATCTGAAATATAGTGTATGTTTTGTATTACTTCCCCTTTTTCCATCTTTTCCAATTCTGAACTTGATACCATTGCTTTTCCCACTGCCAAAAATTTATGATGTGTTTCTTCAACAATACATACAAGTTTTTCCTTTTCAAATTCTGTAAATTTTTTAATTCCAGGCCTCATTAAATTTGCGCCTTTACACATGAATTTGACTGCACCCATATCTACTTCAACACTAGGAAATTTTTTTAAAATTTCTGTTTCTGATAAAAATGGTAAATAATCTTCATCAATTTTTAATATTTTCAACCCCTCTCCTGTAATTATTTGAGCATCATTCAAAATTTGATGCACTTTAACATTTTTCATTTTAGGAAATTCTATTCCCCAATCTTTTGATACTTTTTTTAGTAATGTTGATGTTTCACTTTTTGAAATTAAATTTGATTTCAATTTTTTGCAATCTCTTGTCTAATATCTAGAAGATCTCTTAAGATGGAACTTGCAGTTTCAGTTCCCCCCGCTCCTTTTCCAATGATTGTTTGAGTTCCGGAATGTTCTGATGTAAATGCAATTGCATTTAATGTTCCATTTACTCCTAATGGGTCATCTTTTGGTATTTCTTTTGGACTTACCACCAGTTCATTATCACACGATGCAATTAATTTTAATACTGAATTATTTTTTTCAGCTTTTTTAATATCATTAATTGTTACTTTTCTTATTCCTATACATTTTATGTCTGGCATTGTAACTTTCATCCCCATGATCCAATTTGCAAGAATAACTAATTTTGCCGCAGCGTCTAACCCATCTAAGTCTAATGCTTCATCAGCTTCAACATATCCTTTATCTTTTGCATCTTTTAATGCTTCATCAAATGATAAACCTGTAGTCATATTTGATAAAATATAATTAGTTGTACCGTTTAATATTCCTGCAAATGATGTAATTTTTTCTCCACTTAAACTATTTTTAGCATAATCTAATATTGGGGTTCCTCCTCCTACCGTACCACTAAATTTGAACATTACTTGATTGTATGTTGCCAACTCCATTAGTGATGGAAATGCTAATGCTAGTGGGCCTTTGTTTACAGAAATAACATGCATCCCTTTTTTCATTGCAGTTGTAATGTGTGTCATTCCTGGCTCTGCATCTTTGTAATTACTAGATGTAGTTTCAATTAAAACATCAGCTTCAATATTTTTTAATATTTCGGCACCTGTCATGGTGTTATTTTTATCTGAATAGTTTTTTACAGTCCCAAACTTTTTCTTTGTTTCTATCAGTTTATCAAATTTTAATCCCGATTGATCTACTGCACTTCCTTTACTGTCAAACACTGCCAATAATCTTGGTTTTAATCCATATTTTGAATAGAGTTCATCTTTTCTTGCTTCAAATAATTTCACTAAACTTTGAGCAACAACCCCAAAACCACATAATATGATTCTCATATTATTTCATCCTTTTTTATTGTGTACTTGTGTTTCATTTTATTTCTCTTTGATTTCTTATCCTTAATTGTGTTTTATTAATAATTTTTTAATCTGAATTTATTGAATTACATACTTAATTTTTACAGCCATATTTGCAATTATTTGTCTTTTTCATGTTTTAATGAAACTGAATTAATACAATATCTTTGATTTGTTGGCTTTGGTCCATCATCAAATACATGTCCTAGGTGTGAACCACATTTCTTACAATTAACTTCTGTTCGTACCATCCCATATTCCGTATCTGAAATATATTCAATATTATCTTCTGATATTGGTTCCCAAAAACTTGGCCAACCTGAACCTGAATCAAATTTTGAATTTGATGAAAATAGCTCTTCCCCACAGCATATGCATTTGAAGGCACCCTCTAATTTACTATCATTATATTTCCCTGAAAATGGTGGTTCAGTTCCATGTTTAATGCAAATTTCATACTGTTCTGGTGTTAGATGTTCTTTCCATTCTTGTGGATCTTTCACAATTTTTTCTGTCATGAATTATCTTGGTTTTATTGTTATTAGAATATTGTTTTATTTCTTTATCTTCTGTCTTTTATCTTCTGTTCTTTTTTCAGATTCAAATCTTTCTAAATCATACTCTTTTAAATCCACAAATTTCATAATCTTACTCAAGTTTGGATGTACCTTGTTAATTTGCTTGTACATTTCTTGTGCAACACGTCTATAATCAATATGTCCTTGTGGTATTGTTCTTAACTCAATTAAGTGACATGCTTCTCTTAAATTTAATTTCATAAAATATGGGTAATTATATGCAAAATTTACGACATATTGACTTTGTTCTGGAAGTTTTTTTCTAATTTTTTCAAAAGTTATTTTTGTATTATTCATACATTCTTTGAAATCTTTTTCTAATCCTACTGTTTTGATTTCTTTTGGTAACACATATCCATGATCTGTTGTTAATAGCTGTCTTTCTAATGTGAGCGCCCTATGTCTATGAAAATCTCTAAACATTCCAAAATTATTACATAGATCAAATGTATAGTAAATATTTTCAAATGCTCGAGATGGTCTATGTCTTCTATTAGTTCTTATTTTTGTAAATTCATTAATAATTTCAATTTTTCTTTTTGTGGATATTTTTTTAACTTGTTGCATTATGTTTTGATATGATGTACTTGGTGATTGTTCATACATTATGGATGTAATAATTGTGTCAAGTGCCTGTTTTTCTGATTTATAATCTACTAATTTTGTAATCGTTCCTTTTATTGGATTTGATTTAATTTCTTTAATTGTAATTAATTTTGATTTATTTTTTACATCTTTTAGGTATTTTTGAAATGCTTTTCCATATTTGTCATCTGCTCTTTTGACAAAAGATTTGATGGTTGTCTCTAATTCATTTTTAATTTTTGAGGCTAATTTTTGCTCTTCATCCAGTTCTGATGAGCCTAATACTGTTAAAAGATATTCAAATGCTCTTCCGTTTCCCGTAATTCCTACATTTGTTAAAGTTGAGGCTGGTAATAATCCTCGTAGAATATCTAATGCTTTTGCTTTAGTTGAACCTCTGTAGATCATATTTGCAGATTTAATATCTCTCTCATTTTTTAATTTGTAAAATAATTTTTCTTTCCTATCTGTTGAATCTTTGAAACTATATTTTTCAATTGGATATTTTTCTCTAATGTAATTTACCATTGGTTCTATATTTTTAGAATAAATATCAAAAGAAAAATTACAACTGTCTTCATACATATTTGCAAATTTTGAATTCATAATTTTTTCATCTCTGTAAAATCTATACTTTCCATTTTCTTTTTTATTCCATGTAACATATCTTGATGATTTTTCTAAATATGATAGTCCGATCCTTCTATCTTCAATTTTTTTTACTGCAATGTTTGATAATCCTTCAATTGCAATTTGTGCTTCTCCCAGTTCTGCAACTGAATCATCCCCGTACTCCAGTAACACTCTGTCGTAAAATTCTTCACCTCTATTCTTATTTTTTAAAAACTCATCAAGAAAAATTCTTCTCATACTTTTGTCTGTTCTACTATATCTTGACATTAGTGCTCCTCGATCAACTTGTCGTGGGGTGATAATTGCAAATACATTATCATCTGTATTTGAAAAATGATCTGATAATGTTCTTTTTTCTTTAATTGTAAATTCTGGCAATATGGGTATCTGGTTTTACAATTATTAATACTCTATTTCTTTTTTCCAATTTGAATTAGATCGGGACCTTTATCTTTATTTTTGTCATTGCCTTTAGTTTGCCATCTTAGCAAAACTTCCTTAAATCCTGCTGCGTCAGATTCATTTTCAGTATACATAATTGTTGTAACCCAAAACCCTCCCTTTGCAGTTTTCCCTCCAATTGAATTCATCCAAAAATCATTTGGTAATCCTTCCATTGTTTTATTATTTGGTTCTTGAACTGTTGTATTCCATCTACTTGCTACAAAACTTAGAATTTTATCCAGTTCTTCTCTTTGAATCATGATTTTGTTGTAAAAACTCTAAATTTTAAAATTACTATTGAGCCCAATACTTGAACTTAGTGAATTTAATCTTACTAAAACTAACAATATTTCTTACACTTTGTCGGTTATACAAATCCCATTAGTCATTACCATGACACAAGACGATATCGAAATAATCGGCAAAAACGTCAAAGACATGTACGGAACATTCATGGGTAAAGTCATAGGAACACTCACTGAAATTGACGGTAGTATTCAATCCGTTGGTATTGATTGCGGTTCTCAAGGATTACAGCAAATCCAATTTGAGCAACTTGTAGTCCAAGGTGAAACTGTAATCTTCATTCCAAAATGGAGACTAGACTCTCAAAGACTCATTCGTGAAAAACAACTCACTCTACGTCGTCTAAAAGCATTGATGGACATTGTTTCAGAAAATGATGATATGAAAGCAGACGCTGAAATCATTTATGAAAAATATCAATACAAACTTGTATCTTTAGATAAAATGGAATCTGAAATCAAATCTAAGCTTGAAGGAAGATTAATTGAGTTGGATATACAAATGAAATCTGCAAAAATGTTATCGTTTGATGCCAAAGTACAATTCAAAAGTAATGAAATCTCTGATGCAACATTTGAAACTGTGAAATTATGCACAACTGAGGTGATTGATCATGTATTACATGAAAAATCTGAAATTTCAAATGTAAAGAGTAGAATTACTGACCTTGAATTGGAAGTGCAAGAGATAACATCCGTTGCAGAACTAAATATCCAAGAATCTGCCGTTTCATATCTGGAGACACCTGAACCACAACAAGTAGTTCAAACAATACTTCCAGAAGCACCAACAGAACCAATCGTAACACCTTCAGAACCAATTGAAGCTCAAATATTCTCAATGCCTGAACCTTCTACTGAATCTGAAGTGACATTTACATTCCCAGAACCACCTCAACAGGTAACATCAGAAACATCTAAAGACAACCACGATAATGATTGGTTAGCTAGAATGGAAGCATAATACTTTTTTTAATTTATTTTTTAACACTTAGAAAGATCTAACTTTATACACTTTTTGATGTCTGAAAAATATGATATTGGATTAGGAAATAATGATGATGATTTAAGAAAACAAGCAAATTCTGATTTTGTTTCTTTTTGGAGTGATCAGGCTAAAAATTTACTGTGGTTTTCTACTTGGCAAAAAACACTTGATTGGAGACCTCCTTTTGCTAAATGGTTTGTTGGGGGTACAATTAACGCCTCCTACAATGCCCTTGATGTACATCAAAATACTAAATATGACAAACCAGCCATTTTGTGGGAAGGTGAAAATGGTGATTCTAGGAGACTCACTTATGGTGATTTATTTATTGAAGTTCAAAAGTTTGCTAATGTTTTAAAATCCCTTGGAGTAAAAAAAGGCGATAGAGTAACAATCTATCTTCCGATGGTTCCTGAGTTACCTATTGCAATGCTTGCTTGTGCACGAATAGGTGCTATTCACACTGTTATTTTTTCTGGATTCAGTGTTGCGTCTATTAGAGATAGAATAGATGATTCTAAATCTAAAATTATAGTTACTGCTGATGGTGGATACAGGCGAGGAAAAATTGTTAAACTTAAAGAAGTAATAGATGATGCAATTGATAATTTTGAATTTGTTGAACATGTAGTTGTTTTGGAACGAACAAAAAATAAAATTTCAATTTTACCTAAGGATAAACTTTGGAATGATTTGATGGCCACTGTTTCTGATTCATGTGATGCTGAAAAATTAGATAGTGATCATCCTCTTTACATATTATACACTTCTGGAACTACTGGAAAACCCAAAGGCGTCTTGCATGGAACTGGTGGGTATTTGACTCATCTTTATTCAACTTTCAAATGGGCATTTGACATTAAAGATTCAGATATATTTTTTTGTACTGCTGATATTGGTTGGGTAACTGGACATAGCTATGTTGTATATGCTCCTCTCCTTCATGGTGCAACTCAAATAATGTATGAAGGTGCACCTGACTTTCCTGACGTGTCTAGAATGTGGAATATTTTACAAAAATACTGTGTTTCTATTTTCTATACCACTCCAACCTCACTTAGAATGTTTATGAAATTTGGTGATGATATTCCAAATTCATTTGATCTTTCTTCATTACGATTACTTGGAACTGTTGGTGAACCAATTAATCCTGAAGTTTGGAAATGGTACTACAAAATTATTGGAAAAGAAAAATGTCCTATAATTGATACTTGGTGGCAAACCGAAACTGGTGGTATAATGATCTCTCCTTTGCCTGGACTAGAAACAATTCCTTTGAAACCTGGTTCTGGAACATTGCCAATTCCAGGCACTGATATTTCTGTAGTTGATGAATTTGGAACTGAAGTTTCTCCTAACACTAAGGGATACCTGGTTATCAAAAAACCGTGGCCTGGTATGCTTTTGACATTATGGGGAGATGATGAGAAATACAAAACTGTCTATTGGTCAAAATATCCTAATTGTTACTATCCTGGTGATTATGCTCTAAAAGATAATGATGGATATTTATGGTTACTTGGACGTGCTGATGATGTTTTAAAAATTGCAGGTCATAGAATTGGAACTACTGAACTTGAAAGTTGTATTGTATCTAATGATGATATAGTGGAATCTGCTGTATGTGGAATTCCTGATAAAATTAAAGGTGAAGTAATTATCGCATTTGTTGTTTTGAAAAATGGAATTACCACTAATAAAATTATTTTAGAAAAAAATCTCTATACTAAAATTAGAAATGATATTGGAGCGATTGCTACTCCTAAGCAAATCTACTTTGTTTCAAAACTTCCAAAAACACGAAGTGGAAAAATTATACGACGATTACTGAAATCAATTGGAAATGGTGAAAAAATTGGAGATACTAGTACTTTAGATGATGTATCTGTTGTTACTGAGATTCAAAAAATTGTTCAAGAAAAATCTGAATAATTTATTTTAATTTTTTTAGATTTATTTCTGCTAACATTTGAAACATTTCTTTTAATCCATTGTATTCTGATTTTGAATCTTTATCTAATTGATCATATTCTTTTTCTTTGATTTTATCTAATTTCTGATTTGATTCTTTAAAAAATTCTTCATATTTTTCTATATTTTTATCACTCATTTGCGTTAAATTAAAAATTACTGTATTACTTCCAATCAAATTTTTATTTTCATCATACAAACTTGTTGCTTGTAATAATGCTAAAAATTTACTTTTATCTTCTCTGATAAATGTAATTTTTCTATCTGTAACTTTACCTGTCTCAAACCAAATTTTCAGAGAATCATTCATTGACTCCCATGATTCTTTTGGAACATGCTCAAAAATTGGTTTGCCTAAAATCTCTGATTTTGCATATCCTAAGTTTGAGGCATATGTTGAATTGCAGTCCAAAATTATGCCTATGGAATTGATTCGTCTCCACATTATTGGTGCATCCTTTAGTGTCTTTCTTGCTTCAGTTTGAGGCATTTCTCAAATTGGATTAACTAGTTATTAAATTGAAATATTTCTAAAACCACTGATCTAAATTTTGACTTTTTTTCTCAAGTGCTTTTTTTAATCTGTTTAAGGTCGTTTGTATTCTGTTTTCTGAAAAACTCCTTTCTTTCACTAGATAATTTAAAATTCCATCATAATCTACTTCTTTGAAAATAATTTCATCAACATCTGCAACATCTGGATTTAGAAAGATTTGTCTAATTTTTTCATATTCAATTTTTCCTAATTGTTCTTGAATTTGTGGTATGTCTTCTAATCTTTTGTGTTGCCTGATTAATTTCATTGCAGTTTTTGGACCAATTCTCTCAAATCCATTTGGATTAAAATCTGTTCCAATTAAAATTCCTGCATCCACTAATTCTTCTCTTGTCATTTTAAGTGAATCAAGTGTTTTTTGTGTTTCAATAATTTCTGGAAGAACATCGATGTATGTGTTTCTGTTTGGAATTTTTCTTCTTCCACTACTTGTAAAATTCCTTACTAGTTTTTTTGCCCCACATAAAATTGAATCATAATCTTGACTTGCAGATGCATATGCTTGACCTGTGTTTGTTAGATGTGCTGCAGTAGCTTCTCCTTCTGAAGGTGCTTCAATGTATGGTATTCCAAAATATGTTAAAAATTCTTTTGATTCTTTTACCATCCCATCTTTCATACTAGTTGTTTGTTGAGCATATTTTCTTGCGTCTTCCATGTTTCCTTCAGAAATTGCTTTTTCATATTTTATAGTTGCATCTTTTTTAATTTGTTTTCTGCGCTCAATTTCAGCTGTTTTTAGAGATGGTGGTTTTCCATCAAATACATAAACTGGTTTAATTCCTAATGATAGGAAATTAACATTTCTGTAAAGTAATCCACTAAGATGACTTGTGATCCTCCCTTCCCCATCAGTTAATTGTAATCCATCTGGACCTCTGATGCTTGCTAAAAATTGATAAATTGCATTGTATGCATCAATTGCAACTATTTTATTTGAAAATGCTTCTAGAGTTGTTTTCTCTCTTACTACTAACTCTTTTAGGTTTAATCCCATTAGTTAGTTGAATATTTTATGGTATTTTGTCTTTATCTTTTAAAATCGATCTATTTTTTGTTATCTGTGCTGTGAAGAAATTAATTTAATGTCTTCTTGATTTCTATAATTTATCTTGAAAACACTTGATATTCCTTATAAAATTAAAGATAAATTTTTTAAAATTAAATACCCTTCTGATGAATCTGCTTTTAAAATTATTTCTTATTTCCCTTTATCTGAATTAGAATGTCGTACTTTAACTTCTCAGTTAAATTAACCTGATTTTCCTGAATTTCATTCTATTTTTAATGATAATGTTACTGATGATGAATGGGATAAAACTAAAGATCAAATCAAAAAACAATTTCAAAATGAACTTTTTGATATCTATTACAAACTATAGTTCAAGCAATTTGTTTTATTATGACGATTATCCTAGATTTATTGCCGGGATAGCCAAGTGGTAAGGCGGCTGTCTCGAAAACAGCTACGTGAAAGCGTGCAGGGGTTCAAATCCCTTTCCCGGCGTTCTAGCAATAACTCAAACCAATTCCCGACTAAAAAATTCTATTTAAGAGTACTAGTATTGGTAAACGATAATCTAACATATTGATTATGGGAAATAATTTTGATCTTGGTGCCATAATTAGTCTAGCGTAATATTTTATAAATCTAGAATAATCTATTCATTTAATTATTATGAAAAATTTAGATAATTATTAATTTGGTTAAAAAAAATAATTCTAGTAAAAAAACTGATAATAAGAAAATAGATAATAAAAAGAAGGATAATAAAAAAACTATTGTTGCTGTTATTGCATGTGCCATAATTTCTGCATCGGTGTTGTCGATTACATTTACTATGGATTCTGTGACTTTGCCTGAAACTTCTGTGACTTTACCTGAAACTTCTATAACCTCATCTGAATCTACTTTGACGATGTCTGATTATATTAATAATTTTTCTGATACTAGTAAAAATATTGTATCTATAGGTGTGCCATATTTTGACGCTTATATTACCAATAATGATTATGCTCGAAATAAAAATAATCTTGCTCCTATTGATGGTATAAGAATTACTTTGAATGAATCAACTGCTGAACAAATAATTGATCTCTTAAAACCTAATAATACTTCTGTAGTTATTTATCCTGTTTTTACTTCTGCTGCCTATAAAGAACCTGGATTTTATACTTACTTTGGTGGAAACTGTGATGAATCTTGTGTTACTGATATATCATTTAAAAATCCTGAATTCAAATATACTTCCAGTGGTTTAACTGCACAAATTCTTTATCATGTAGGTTATGATTTTCTCACCGACATCGAAGTTGATAAAAATCCTGAACTTTTACAAAATTATGACACTGTAATTTTACTACATAATGAATATGTAACTAAAAAAATGTTTGATGCCATCAGCAATCACCCTAATCTTATTTTCTTAGCACCAAATGCACTATATGCAGAAATTGATGTAAATTATGATGATAATACTATGACGTTAATACGTGGACATAATTATCCAGAAAAATCTATTGCTAATGGATTCGATTATGGAATTGAAGAAAGATTTCATCATTATGAGTATGATTCCGAATGTTTAACTTGGGAATTCATTGAAATTGAAAATGGATTTCACTTAAACTGTTATCCTGATGGTGTAATTCATCAAAATTTGAATATTTTATTAAAAATGAAGGAACTTTAATTTAATTTCATATGTAGTCTAAAAGCGTTTTTTGTCTAATCATATTTGTAATGTTTCCATTTACAATCCATTCATTTTTACTTATGCTTGTTTTTGCAGATGCCATTTGTAGTGCATTATTGAAATCTATGATGATTTGTGGTTTTTGCTTCATTGCTTCTCTAATTCCTTCACGAACTTGCCATACTCCAACTGGGATTGCGTATTCTGGCCTAATTTCTCTGAAAATTAAAACTCCTGCTTGAATTTTATTTTTTAATAAATATTCTGAAACTGCTAATTTTGCAGCAAAATATGCTCCGGCAATATGTGGTGGATGATTTATTCCACGTGCATCTTCATTATCTGAGCCAAACCCTAAGATTCCATTTGAATACCATGCTTCAACCATCTCAAAAATCCACCTGTGTGGAAATAATACCACTGAAAATATATTTCCTAAATGTTCATATGAAAAAATTTTACATGTATCGATTAAATTATTTTCTAAAATTTTGTTCACCATTGATTTTGATATTATATCATCTGTTGCAGTGATACTCCATTTTGTTGGAACTAATTTTCTTTTTTGACCTAACATTCCAATACTAAAACATTTTTGTATTTTTGAAATTTCAATTCCAGAATTATATAATTTTAAAACTGCATCTTGTGCTTTCATATCTCTATCATAGAATATTTTTTCAATTGGTTTGGTAGATATGCTTCCTGAAAATTTTGCAGATTTTATTTCTCCAACTGGACCAAAAGGTGCACTTTCACCATCTATGGAAATATTTGATGATACATTTTTGTTAAATATTAAATCTAAATCTGTTGGTTTTGATGACATTGTGACTTCTTGTAAATTTTCAATGTACCTACCTTCTGTTTGTTCTATTGGTATTTTTTGAATTCCTCTAACTAAGCTCAAACGAAAATTTATAATTTCTTCAAGTGATTTTCCTTTCCATTTTTCTGGATTATCTAATAATTCTGTATTTCCGTGAATTGGGGGTACCATTGGACCGACAAACACTTTTGGATAATTATATGATCCTACAAATACTGACGGTGGACTTGTCCCACTAATGGAATCTGATGAAAATAAGTTTCCATATTTTGATAATGTTTCATGCCATTTTGATAATATTGATCGTCGTATCTCTTGAGAATCTGATGACATTGTAATTTATGCCTAAAATGCGCCTATTAACTTGACTAATTTTAAAAACAGATCTGTATAATTTTTAAAGTTTGTAATCTTTATTCTAACATATGGTTATAGATAGAATTGTTTCATTTTTACCCAGTGCAACTGAACTACTTTATGAATTTGGTGTGGAGGATAAATTATTTGGAGTCACACATGAATGTAAATATCCTGATTCTGCAAAATTAAAACCACAAGTAATTTCATCAGTAATAAATTCTGATGAATTAACTAGTAATGAAATTAATACTATGACTTGTACTCTGCTAAGAGACGGAAAAGATATTTTTCAATTAAATGAAAAAAATCTTAGAGATGCAAATCCTGATTTAATTATATCTCAAGAAACTTGTGAGGTTTGTGCTGCTTATACTACTCAAATTAAAAATGCGTTAGAAATTCTTCCAAAAAAACCTGAATTATATTCTATGGATCCTCATAATCTCCATGAAATAATTCAGTCTGTCATAAAATTAGGAAATATTTTACAGCAAGATCAAAAAGCCTTAGAAATTGTGAATGGATTAGAAAAAAGAATTCAAAATATAAAAAACTCAAAAAATAATATTTTACCTAAAGTTCTTGCAATAGAATGGATTGAACCTTTTTTCACTGCTGGTCATTGGATTCCTGAAATGATTGAATTTGCTGGAGGGATTAATTTAATCAGTAAAACTGGTGAGCACTCTCGACGTATGGATATGAATGAACTTATGAGTTCTGATCCTGATATTATTATTTTAATGCCATGTGGATTTGACACTAAACGTACAATCTCTGAATATGATTCAATTTTAAAGAAAAATTCTACTTGGAATTCTCTAAATGCTGTAAAAAATAATCAAATTTTTGCTGTAGATGCAAATTCTTTCTTTAGTAAGCCTAGTATCCGGACTGTTGAAGGGTTAGAAATTTTAGCAAAAATTATTCAATCTGAAAAATTTGCCAATTTGCCTGTTTCTGAAGGATCTTTTTCCCATATTTGTTAAAAATTACTTTATCTATGATCAAATATCTCTATTTTATATGGTTCGAGTAAAGTTAACTGAAAAAGAAAAAGAAAAGACAAAGAAAGAACAAAAAATAAGAGCAAAACAATCTCGCGCTGCTAGAAGAAGTGGAAAAAGTATGAAAACTGAAGGAAAAGTTTCTAAATCAACTTCAAAAACAAAGGAATCTAGGTCGTCAAAGAAAATTGCAACTATAAAAAAGAGAACAAGAAGTTAATTTTTCCGTTTTTTTTGTCTATGATTTCTAATGACATTGACAATGAAAGTTGTTAAAATGGGTGAAATTACAGATTTATCTATAATAAAATGAAAAGAATGAGTGATAATTCTGAAACAATTTTTTCAAATTATGGAATATATGATTTAAAAGATGATCTTGAATTACTTCTTCCTAACACTTCCATTAAATTTCATAGAATAAGTGATAATGCTTTTTCTTATTTTCGAAAGAACTCTGAAGGTAAAATCGTTGAAAAAATTATTCCTGTTCAATCCAATGATCTTAAAATTGAATTAGCACCAATACGTCCACTCAATCATCCTGCACGACGTACTAGTCATATTTTCTTAAAATTTGATAAGAATATACACCTTAGTGCAAATTCTGCTGCAAGTATTTTTATTCATTGTCCTATTGAAATAGGAATTTTTTTAATTCATGATTCAATTCATGATTCCCTTGATTGGATTACTTGCAATTCTTTGAATTCTAGATTTGGTTTGTATGGTTCACCTGATACTGGAACTTTATGTAAATATGCAGAAGTATCATCCGCTACTGATTATAGTGATTCTAATTCTTATTTTGAAGGTGTCATGCAAATTGTTTTAGAAAATAATTTATCTTCTAGTCAATCAATTAGTAAAGTTGTCTTTCCAATAACTGATAATACTTTGTATTATGAAGATTCTAAAACAATTATTGATGGAATAAAAATCACTATGAAAAAACGTGCAGCTGTAAATATTGCTGATGTTAACACTACTTCTATTGAAACTGATTGGTCTATGTCTCCTACATGGGAAGATAAAACTGCTAATACCCATATGGAGATGGAGTTAGAATAATGGTTGTAGAAATTCTTCAGAGTTTATCTGAAATGCAAATTGTTGGTGAATTAACTGCTCTATCTTTATTGATTGGTGGTATTATAATGGCTGGTGGTGTAATTATTGCAAAAATTACAAAATTGTTATTCCACAAATATTATGCTCCTTCATTACCTAAAGATACAGCAAAAAATATTAGTAAATTAATTTATTTTGGAATTTTAATAATTACATTTTTAGGATTCACTTCAAGTCAGGGAATTGATTTATCTGGAATAATGGTTGCTGGTGGAATATTTGCTGTAGTGATTGGATTTGCAACCCAATCAGTTGTTTCAAATTTAATTTCTGGACTTTTTTTGATTGTTGAAAAACCTGCAAAACATGGTGATACTATCGAACTTCCTGATATGGGCATTACTGGAACTCTTTTAGATATTGGAACCTTTTCCAGTAAAGTTCTAAGATTTGATGGAACTGTAACTAGAATTCCAAATGAAAAATTCTTTACATCTAACATTCGTTCATTAACTCTTTCAACTGTTAGACGTGCAGATGTAATTGTTGGAATTTCATATGAATCTGACATAGATAATGCAATACTCGTAATGAAAAATGAGATTTTACAAACAATGCCTTTTGTACTCCAAATCCCTGAACCTGAATTTCGGACAGAAGAATTAGGTGATTCTAGTGTAAATATTCATGTGTTTGTTTGGCATCCTAGAGATGATTGGAGTCAAGCTCAACCCATCCTTCTAACTACTCTTAAACGTGCTCTTGATAAATCTGGAATTGAAATTCCTTTCCCACAAAGAGTAATTTGGAATGGAAAGGATTAGGTATTTTTAGATTGTTTTTTATCTGCACGTCTTTTTTTAATTAAACTAAACATAATCATTCCAACATTGATAATTGAAATGATTTCAATTAAATCTACGCCGTATAGGAACCAATCAATTACTGGATGAATTCTTGAAACAATCCCTGCTTCAAGCATAATGTCTGCATTCCATATCATATGTGGTATTTGAATAAATTGTATTACTGCAATAATCATAATACTTCCTAGTATTTTATTTTCATACCAATTCCAAAATTTAGCCCACGGATTCATAGATTTTTTTATTTTTTAATTGTATTAAATGCTGTTAAAATTAGACACTCCTAATTTTTTTATTTGTATAATCTTTTTTTAATTAATTTCTTAAATTAATTCATTCTAATTTTATTCCATCATCTTTAATGTATCTGAAGCTGTAATGATTCCAACAATTTTTAATTTTTTTGAAACTAAAATACATTTTGAATATCTGATCAACGGTACTAATACATTTGCGGGTGTATCCCAATCTACAATTGGTGGAACTGAATCCATTGTATCTGCAAGTTTTGATTTTTTTAATTCTGATTCTCCTATATCTGCTAAATGTTTTACAATTCCATCTTCTGATATAACACCTACAACCTCTGAATTATTAAAAACAGGTATTTGACTAATTGACAATTCGTGCATCTTTTTAATTGCATCATGTAATGTGTTTGAAGGTTTCAATTTTATGATATCTTTACTACAGAAATCCCCTACTGTGTGGGATGAAGATTCCCCTTCCTGTTTTGCAAGACTTTCAAATATTTTTTTTGCTGTATCGTAACTTGGTTGACTTCTACCTGATTCTATTTGGTTAATCATTGACGTACTAACTCCAACCAGTTCTGCAAGTTTTTTTTGAGTAATCCCAATTTTTAGCCTAATTTGTTTTATGGAATCAATTCTTGGAAGCAACTCAATTAGTATAAAATTTATTTGGCTTTAAGTTGTATTATTTTTTCTTTCTTTTTGTTTGTTCAATTGCTGCTTGGGCTGCTGCAACTATTGCAATAGGGATTCTATGTGGTGATGCACTAACGTAACTTAGTCCTTCCCCGTGACAGAATTTAATTGAACTTGGATCCCCTCCATGTTCTCCGCATATTCCTATTTCCATATTTGCTCTAATTCCTCTACCTGCTGAAATACCGATTTTAATTAAACTACCTACACCATTAACATCAATTGATTGAAATGGATTTCTTTCTAGTAATTCTTTTTCCATATATTCTGGTAAGAATTTACCTTCAACATCTTCTCTACTAAAACTAAATGTTCCTTGAGTTAAATCGTTAGTACCGAAACTAAAGAATTCCGCTGTCTTTGCAAGTTCATTTGCAGTTAATGCAGCTCTTACAACTTCAATCATAGTTCCAAAGTTTATTTTTAATTTCATCTTGTATTTTGTTTCTGTTTCTTTTTTAATAATATCATATATTTTCTTTATGTGATTTAATTCTGCAATACTACTAATTTGTGGTATCATAATTTGTGGATGTGCTTTGACTTTTTTCTTTGTTAATTCAACTAATGCTTCAAACACTGCTCTAATTTGCATTTCATAAATTTCTGGATATGTGATCCCTACTCTTACCCCTCTATGTCCCATCATTGGATTAATTTCTGCAAGTTCTCTTGCTCTCTTTAGTACAATTTTTGCTTTATCAACTTCGTTTGTCTTTCCATTTGCTTTTAATTTTTGAATTTTTTCAACCAATTCTTCTGGATTAGGTAAAAATTCATGTAGTGGTGGATCTAAAAGTCTAATTGTAACTTCATACCCTTCCATTGCTTTTAGAATTTCAATAAAGTCACTTTTTTGTAATTGACCAAGCTTCTTCAATATTTTACTTCGCTCTTCAATATTTTCAGCCATGATCATTTCTACAAATAAGTTAATTCTATCACTGCCATTGAACATTCTTTCTGTTCTACATAACCCGATTCCTTGAGCTCCAAACTTTCTTGCAAGTTTTGCCATTTCTGGAGTATCTGCATTTGCTCTAATTCCAAGTGTTTTTATTTTTTGTGCCCATTCCAAAATTTGTTCAAAGTCTTTTGTTACTTTTGGCTCTACAGTTGGAATTTCTCCAATAAAGACAGTTCCTTCACTCCCATCAATGGTGATTGTCTCGCCTTCTTTGATTGTTATTCCGTTTGCAGTACCTATGTTGTTATCATAATCAATTTTTAATTCTGGACATCCTACTATGCATGGTTTTCCCATTCCTCTTGAAACAATTGCTGCATGAGATGATTTTCCTCCTAAACTTGTCAAAATTCCTTCTGATGAAAAGAAGGCAGGCACATCTTCTGGTTTTGTTTCTTTTCTTACTAGTATGACTTTTTTACCTGCATCCCCTAATTCTATTGCTTTTTTTACATCAAATATCACTATTCCACTTGCAGCTCCCGGAGATGCTGCAATTCCTTTTGCCAGTTGTTTAAAATCTTTAATTTTAGATTCATCCATTGTTCTATGTAACAATGCCTCTAATTGCTGTGCAGGAATTCTTGTAAGTGCTTTATTTTTATCAATTAATTTTTCTTTAACCATATCTACTGATGTTTTTACTAGTGCACCTGCACTCATCTTTGCAGTTCTTGTTTGTAACAAGTAAAATGTTCCTTGTTCTATTGTAAATTCTATATCCTGTGGTTCTCTGAAATGCTTTTCTAATTTTGCACATGCATTACTTAATTCTTTATATGACTTTGGCATATCTTTTTTTAATAATTCAATACTCATTCCTGTTCTTACTCCTGCAACAACATCTTCTCCTTGAGCATTAATCAGATATTCTCCTTCCATCTCTTTTTTACCATTATGACCATTTCTTGTAAAAACAACTCCAGTTGCACTATCATCACCCATATTGCCAAATACCATTGTAACTATATTTACTGCAGTTCCATTTGCAATATCTTTTGTAATGTTATTTTTTTCACGATAAACTATTGCTCTTTCTCCCATCCAACTTTTAAAAACTGCTTCAATTGATAATACCAATTGTTCATCCGGTGTATCTGGGAATTTTCTTTTTGTATGTTCTTCACAGATTTTTTTATATTTTGATACAATTATTTTTAGTGATTCCACGTTTAGTTTACTGTCATCTGTAACCCCTTGTTTTTCTTTTGCAGCACCTAACACATGATCAAATTTTTCATCATTTACCCCAAACACTACTTTTCCAAATAATTGAATAAATCTCCTGTAAGAATCCCATGAAAATCGTGGATTTTTTGTCTGCTCCGCAAACCCCTCTACTGTTTTTTCATTTAATCCTAAATTCAAAATTGTATCCATCATTCCTGGCATTGATATTGCTGCACCTGAACGAACTGAAACTAGTAATGGGTTTTTTGTTGAATTCCATTTTTTACCTGTCTTTTTTTCCATTTTTGCAATGTTTTTCATCACTGCTGACATCACATCTTTTGGAAGTTTTTTATTGTTATCATAATACTTGTTACAAACTTCAGTTGTAATTGTAAATCCTGGTGGTACTGGTAGTTTTAATCGAGTCATTTCACTTAAACCTGCACCTTTTCCGCCTAACAGTATTCTTTTTTTACTATCTGCCTCTTCAAATGCATAAACTGGCTTGTTTTTTACCATACAAAAATTTGTAAATTTTTTGGCTTTTTAAACTAATGCCTTTGCAAATTCAGAAATTATTTTATTCCAATTTTTTGCTTTAATTATTCCACTTGCAACAAGAATTCCTTTTGATCCTAACTCAATTGCTTTTGATACATCCTCACCTGATACAATCCCTGCACCACAAAGTAATTCTGTTTTATTTTTTGAATTATTAATTATGCTTGCAGCTTTTGCAATTAATTCTGGTTTTTCTTTAGATATTGCCTTTCCTGAACCAATTAACTCTGGTGGTTCTATTGCAATAAAATTTGGATTAAGTTTAACATATTTTTTAACTTCTGCAATATCTTTTACACAAACTATTGAAATCATCTTTAATTCTTTTAATTTTAAAACCAATTTTTCAATTTCTTTGTTTGATATCCTATGTTCACTATGATTGATTAATGATCCTTTAACTTTTGATTTTTTTAATAATTCTGGAACTATGAATCCTGTAGTACTTCCAATTTTTGAATCATCTATGTGTTGAGATAAGATTGAAATTGAACTATTTGCAACTAATCCCATTAGATGTTGTGGTGGTGATATGGCAATTTTAATTTTATATTTTTTAGAAACTTGTTCTGCAATTTTTATAAATTTGATAATTTTATCACCTGATATTTCTTCATAGTTTTTACAATTAATTACAAACATCTTTGTTTGGATTTTTTTATATCGTATTTAATTCTTGGTTGAATTTATTATACATTAACTACATTTTGATATCTTCTTTTCATTGCTGAAACAATAATCATTAAAATTAGTCCTGCAATGTTTGTGCCTATGATAAATACATCTGATACAATTGATCCGTAAACTAGCCATAATGTTGATCCTGCTGCGATAAATATCATTAAAAATTTAGAAATGTCTTTCATACTTTTGGTTTTATAGCCTTTGTAGACCTGCTCAACCCATCCAGTTAGAATTAAAATTCCTGCCAATGTCCCAAGAATTGTTAATAGTACTCCGTCAACTTCCATTATCCCATCAACTCCAAAAGAATTCGTCCAATCCTGTTTGTTTTGGTTTTCCAAGCATTACATCAAAATCTAAATCCATTGATGATGTTATTTGCTCTAATGTTGATTCTAAAAATTCCATGTATTTTTTGGAATCAATTTCTTCTTTTTTTGCCAATTCAACTGGTTTTACTCCTGGCTTGTTTAGTATCTTAATGAATGAAATTTTGTCTCCTTTTTTTTATTTCTCTCATTCCCTCTAATTGTTTTGCTGCCCTGATGTGCTGTGGTATTGTTTTTGTATATTCTGATGGTGCTTTACTTAACATCACATTAAATGTTAAATCTTCTAAAGGAATTTCTTTTGCTTCTAATTTTTTACCACATGCTGAAATTTTTTCAGAAATTTGTTTTTTTGCTTTTACAAAATCTTCCATTGTTTGAACTTCAGATAGAACATCTACTAATTCAAAAAATAATTTTTTAATAAATGCAGGAGTGTGAGATTTTTTTCCAGTAAGGCCTTTTACATCCACTTTTCCAGAATTTGTTACTCCCAAATAATTTTTCTTTCTGTTACTTAGTACACAATATCTGTATGTCTTGTCAATTTCTAAATCTACACCGTGATCAATTTTAGCTTGTTCAATTACTTTTTGAATTTGTTCTTGTGTAGGATTTTTAATAAATAATGAATCTGTATCTCCATATAGAACTTCAATCTCTATGTCTTCACACTTTTTGATTGTTTCTAAAATTGTGTGTCTGCCCACTGCAGTTGTTGCTTCTGCTACTGGGAGAAAATATAGTGGAAATATCTCTGCACCCATTACGCCATAACTAGCATTCAAAATTACCTTAAGTGCCTGACTGACAACTGTGTATTGTTCTCTTTGTTCGTCAGTTAACGTCTCTTTTTTAGAGAGACTTTTGTAATAATTTACTCTCAAGTCTCGTAATGATCCGATGATTAATGCAGTTAATCCATTTTTTTTAGAACATGCCCAATGATTTGTTTGAGGAATTGTATTTTTTTTACATTCTTCATGAGAACATCTAACTGTTTCATAAGATAAATTTCTAACTTTAATTATGCTTGGATATAGACTTGCAAAATCCATTACAACTACATTAAAATGAATTCCTTGTTTTGGTTCAATAACTAAACCGCCTCGATATTTTTTATCTTTAATCACTGCATCAGACATAACCCCTTCTGATCTTTTTTGCAATTCTTCTCTTTTTGGAATGAGTGCATTTCTTTTTCTATGTTCGTAATACATCAAACTTCTAATCCATTGAGATACTCCTACTCTTGCAATATCATCAATTGGCATTCTTCCAATTCTTGCAATAATTACAAGTAAATTCATCAACAAGTCGCTGTTGAAACTTGTAAGTTCATATGTTAATTGTGCATCATTGTAACAATAATTTGCAGTTTGGTAAAGTGATAACTTGTCAAACTCTAAACCATAATCAATTTTTTCTTTTCCTAACAGTGCTTTTGATACACTGTTTAAAGAAAAATCTGTATATGATTGACTGAATGCATATATTTGAAATGAGCGATTTGATAATGTTCTATACAAATCAATGTGAACTCCATGTTTTAGGGTGGCAGAATCTCTCATCATGTATAACGGATTATCTTGATTTGAAATTCCTAATCGTTCTGCTCTATTATACAAATATGGTAAATCAAATTCATCCCCGTTGTATGTGAGTACAAATGGAAATTCTTCAATTATTTTGAATGCATCTGCAATCATTTCTTTTTCTTTATCTAAATCATAGAAAGTGACTTTGATATTTTCATTTAATTCGTTATGCCCCTTCTCAGTCCCTTCTGTTTTGAGCACAAAAATTTGATCAAAATCATCAGTCCCTTTCAGTCCTATTGCCGTAATTCTTTTTTCAGCAAGTTTGGGATCTGGGAATCTCCCTGGATCAAATTCAACTTCAATATCTACACTTAATCTTTTTATTTTTGGAATTGGTTGATTAAGTAAATCTGCCCACTCTGAAATAAATTCTTTAAACTCTTCTGCATCTATCATGCTTTTGCTATCTACTTTATCCCACAACAAACTCTTTAGTGCAAGTTTAACTTCATCTGAGATTTCCATGTTGTGTGGTTTGAGTAAACCATCTGTTATTTCATAATATTTTCCAACAATTAATTTTCTATCATACAAGTATGTTTCATAATATTTGATATCTGATTCCCATGTTTCAATTTGATTTTTTATACTATCTCCATAATTTCCTCCAATTGAAAGTGGATTGTCTACTGTTATCTTTGATACCTCAATTTCTTTATCTTTGATTAAATCATATTTCTTAACTGTCTTAATTTCTAAAACGTCTTCTCTCTCCTGCAAAAAATCTAATTCGTCTGGAGATAATTTTGAGTAACAATATGGTTTGTGCCCTATTTCATCTTTCCACAAAAATAATTTTTGTGCTGTCGGTTCATAAAATTTTAGAACCGCTGATTTACTTACCCCGTCATATGTTGCAGATACTAACATGGATGGAAGCATTGTTTCTATTTTTTCTACTTGTGCTACTTTGACTTGCATTTTCTTACACAGAATTCTCGTATTTACTAACTAACTCTTTTGCCCATTTTACAATTTTATTTTTATCTAAATGAATTACTTCTACACCTGCCTCATTTAGTAAATCATAATCTGTTTCAGGATATTTATCAAGACAAACAAATTTTTTTATTCCAATTGTTATTGCCATTTTTGTACATTCTAGGCATGGCACAAAGGTTGTGTATAGTATAGCTCCTGCTGTACCTGCCTCAATTCCTAAAATTGCACAGTGCATGATTGCATTTGCTTCGGCATGATTGCATACACATCTATCTAGTGAAGCACCTGATTTGATTTTTCCTTCCATTCTAAGTTGACATCTTTTACATCCTCCTTCAAAACAATTTTTGATTCCAGGCGGTGTTCCGTTATACCCTGTTGCTAATTGTCTGTGGTTTCTAACAATTACTGCTCCCACTTGTCTGGTCATACAATTTGAACGTAATTTTGCCAATTCTGCTTGTAACATAAAATATTCATCCCAATCTGGCCTCTCAAAAGAATCACTCATACGAATTATGTCTAATTGTACCATATATGGATCTCGTTAATTATGATTTATTTGCGATCATAATTTATTTTAAAATTTATTCTATTCCTCACCTTTAAATTCAAATTAAAATATCACATAACGAAATGAAACTTAACACATTTTTCATCATTACAATGGTTTCTATATTTGCTGTTTCTGCAATAGGTCAATCTGCTTTTGGGTATGGCGGTCCTCCTGAAAATAATTCTGCAAATAACTACACTGTAGAAATTACATCTAACCAAGAATCATATGCTCTTGGAGAATCTGTAATGTTTACTGGTTCTGTAAATAAATATGATGAAGACCGTTCTTTGCGAATTTCTGTTTTTGATTTTAGTAAAAATTTAATCATAACTAAAAAAATACCTGTTGATAATTATGGTAAATTCTCTTACACCGTAGAATTAAGTGAAAAATTCTCTGATGGGAAATATATTGTTAGATCTCAATATGGGAATTCTAAATCCACTGTAAACACGTTCTCTTTTCTGATTAGTGCTGGAAATACTTCTACAACGGCATCAAACACGTCTGAAATTCCTGTCTGGATTAAAAACAATGCAGGCTGGTGGGCTGATGGCTCCATTGATGATACTTCATTTGTACAAGGAATTCAATTTTTGGTACAAGAAGGATTTATGAAAATTCCTGTAACTCAACAAGGTTCCGGAACAGATAGTAACAAAATTCCTGTCTGGATTAAAAACAATGCAGGCTGGTGGGCTGATGGCTCCATTGATGATGCTTCATTTGTACAAGGAATTCAATTTTTGGTACAAGAAGGATTTATGAAAATTACCAATTAACTTTTTTCTTTGCTAGTTTTTTTCTAATCTTCATACCTATTCCAAACGATATGATCATTCCAGTTATTGAAATTATTGTTAGTGAATTAATATCAACTGTTGATGGCGTTTCAGAAATTAGTGGAACAAATAATGAAAATATGAACATCATTCCGCTAAGGTAACTAATATTTTTTAGAATTGGTAATTTACATGGAATTGGCATAATGAATATTTTTTTATAAATTATTTAGTCTTTGGCAATTATAGAAAATAAAGAATTTAAATTCAATGTATTCCAAATTGGACTATTCTTTTTTGTATTAAACTATGGGCTTTTGACTTACAATATCTATAATGATATTTTATGAATAATCAAGGGGGAAAACAAAAAAACACCAAGATGAGTTTTTGTTATAACCCTACTTTGTTTAGTTTATTCATGCAAAAAGAATACACAAAACCACTGAGTGGAAAGAAAGTCTTTGGAATCATGGCTGGAACTATGATTACAATCGTAGCACTTGGATTAGTGCTCTTTACAGATTTCTTGTAAGAGCCATATTTTTTTCTTATTTTTATGAATTAAATTTTATACAATTCGTGATGAATTAACTTATATTTTTTGAATCTTACTATGAATAATGAAAACTGAAAAAGAAATTGAAGCATTTCGAAAAGATATTGAGCAACGATTGATTGATGTTTCTAAATTATCTGATCCAATAGGTGCTATGAAATATTATCAAGGTGCACTCCGTACACTTGAATGGATAACTACTGGGCAAGATATTTGAGCATTATTTTTGAGTAATTCTGAGCACTATTCCAATTATCAGGAAAATAATCATAAAGTACGATGACATAACTGTCCACTGAGTAATTACACCTAATTCTAAATCATTTAATGCTAAAATTATAAATAATATTACAAATATTATTCCAATCCCTAACATGATGTTTCTGATTATATTTTTTTTATTTAGAACGGCCATGATATTTGTCTAAAATTAAATTATTTATTCCAATGTATTTTCTAATTTACGCCACTACGTCTTTTAATCTCTGGTGTTTTTTTTACAGTTACATCATTATTGAAATTCTCTAATTTCAATTTGTTTTCTTCCATTTCTTTTTCTGTCCATTCACGAATAAATTCATCTTTAATATTTACAAAGTTTTTACATTTCTCACAAAGCCATAATGCATCTCTTTCTCCTGTAAATGCAATGGGAAATCTTCTTTCATTACATTCTTTACATAACAATGGCATAATTTTATCTATTTGCACTTCTATTTGTATTCACATATTTTGTTTGATTTTTTTAATTTATCCAAAAACTTAATGAATTGAATAATCATTTGTTTGATATGGATAAATTTTGGAGCAAGTACACTAATTCTGTATTTTCTGCTAAAAGTATGATTCTTCTTGTAATTGGGGGATTGATTGCTGGTGGCATTCTAGCCTTTTTAAAATAATTTATTTTGATTACTATTTTGTCATTGTTAGTAGAATTGCACCTGTTATGATTATACATATTCCTAAAATGAGACCTTTGGAAATCATAATTATTTTATCTGAATAAATTATCTAAATCTATCTTATTCATAATTATTGTATTGGTCACAAATTTTGTGCCTGAAACCTTTTTTCTTCAATATTGATCAAGATATAGTATTTTACACATGGAAAGCATAAAATTCCTAAATTTTGATTTTTCTTTATACTTTGATTGAATATATTGAAAAAAAATACGTGCAAAAAAATTCTGTAGAAAAACGAGATTATCAAATTAATCTTGCAAATCAGGCAATGAATGAAAACTGTGTTGTAGTTTTACCTACTGGTCTTGGAAAAACTACTATTGCATTACATGTCATTGCTGAATATTTATCCAATGAATCCACTGGAATTTTGTTTTTAGCTCCAACTCGAGTTTTAGTAAATCAACATTTTGACTTTTTAAAAAAAAATCTGACAATTGATGATATAACACTAATCACTGGGGAAGATACAGTTGAAAAACGAATTGAACTTTGGAATAGTCGTATAATTTGTGCTACCCCTGAAGTTGCTAGAAATGATCTAAATAGAAAAATTATAACTTCACAACAATTTAGTTTGGTAATTTTTGATGAAGTACATCGCACTACTGGAGATTACGCATACTCTAGCATTGCTAAATATTTTGAAAATTCAGATACTCGACTTTTGGGAATGACTGCGACACTTCCAAGTGAGCAAGAAAAAGCTACTGAGATTCTAACACGATTAAAAATTTCAAGTGTTGCTGAGAGAACTGAAAACAGTCCTGATGTAAAACCATACATCCAAGAAACTAAAACTGAATGGATTAATGTTGAATTACCTCCAGAATTAAAATCCATTCAAAAATTATTAAAATTAGCTTTAGATGAACGGTATGGTGCTCTTAGAAAAAATGGCCTTAAATTAAATGATCAACAATCTCTTTCAGCATTACTTCGATTGAGACCGTTTGTATTGGCAAAAAGTAGAAAATCTGCAAAACCATTATTTTCTGGAATTAGAATTCATTATGCTCTTAACATGCTTGAAGCTCATGGTATTACTCCATTTTTACAATTTTGTAAGCGTGCACAGGCAAAAAAAGGAGTAGGCGTAAAAGATCTGTTTGAACTTGATCCTAATTTTACTAAAGCACTAACTCTTGCAAAAGAAGCACAATCACACGGCATAGAACATTCAAAAATTCCAAAATTAAAAGAAATTTTAGATTCTGTTCCTGGTAAAGCCTTGATCTTTACTAGTTATCGTGATTCTGTAGATATGATTTTTAACAAACTTACTGAACTTGGAATTCCTGCAGGTATTTTGATTGGGAAAGCAGGTGATGCTGGATTAAAGCAAAAAAAACAGATAGAGATCGTACAAAAATTTCGGGATGGTGAATTCAAAGTATTAGTTGCAACACGTGTTGGGGAGGAAGGACTGGATATTGCAGAAGTTAATCAGGTGATTTTTTATGATAATGTTCCAAGTTCAATTAGATTCATTCAACGAAGGGGAAGAACGGGCAGAAAAGACACTGGTAAACTAGTTGTATTAATTGCTAAAAATACAATTGATGAGACATATTATTGGATTGGTAAAAGAAAAATTACTGCAGCAAAATCAATGGGATCTAAAATGACTAAAGTTTTAGAAAAAAATAAAACTGATAAATCTCAAAAAACTGGCCTTGATGCTTTTATTTAATTCTCATATTTTTTAGAAACACTTTCTATGATTTCTTGTTTTTTTATTATCACTTTATTTTTCATTCTTGATTCTAAATGATGAATACTACTTTTTTTTGCAATTAACAAATTCTCTAATCTAATATCAAATTGATTTTCTAGAAAACTTTTTACTCCTTGAACTCCTCCTTCGATCTCTAAATTATCAAATACATCTGTTGCTAAATTACTGATTGATTTTTCTAAATATTCTAAAATATCATTTAAATTTTTTTCAGTTAGAACTGTCATTTTTATTAAGATTCTATTATCCTGATCGTTTGATAATATGATATCCAAATTCTGTTTTAACAGGCTCAGATACCTCTCCAATTTGTAATTTAAAAGCAACATCCTCAAATTCTTTGACCATTTGTCCTTTTGTGAAATATCCTAAATCACCTTCTTTTTTTCCACTAGGGCATGTGGATGTTTCTTTTGCAACTGCTCCAAATTTTTTACCTTTTTTAATTTCTTCTAGTAATTCTATTGCTTGACTTTGTTTTTCAACAAGGATGTGTGAGCATTTTACTTTATTTGACAACGTAATATCTCCATTCCCTTATCTTTTATTTGTTTTTCTTAACCTGATTTAAAATTGAAAAAATTATTGTTTTATGTGATGTTTAATTAATCGTAAACCATTAGTTCTTTTTCTTCTAATAGACTGTGAATTTGGTGAACTGATCGATGAATCTCCTTTTCAAGTTTAGCTCCAACACAAACTAATTTTCCTGATGCAAAAATCAAGATGACTGTTTTTGGGTCAAGCATTCTGTGAATCAAACCTGGAAATTGTTCTGGTTCATACATACTTCTTGGTAATGTTCTTGCTGCTTGCTCCAAGTTGACTTTACCTCCAAGATTAATTGAAGATACAATATTTTGAATTGTAACTACGGCATCTTTTTTTATTTTGATTTTGCCTTTTCTTAATATTTTTACTACATTTGATACTGCAGTTTCTGCTAATTCTTGTGATTTTGCACCAGTACATACCATTTTACCTGAACTAAATAATAGAGTGGCTGTTTTTGGATTTTTTAGTCTAAATACTGCTCCTGGAAATTGTTCTGGATGGTATTCTACATCTGGAAATTTTTTTGTAATATCTACAAGATCTAATTTTTGATCAATTGTTGCTGAAGCTACTACGTTTACAATTGCAATAATTGGTTTTGTTTGTGGCATTTTATTTCATTCTACCTCACTATACTCTGATCCAATCTGAGCCCCTTGTATCTATTTCTTATTGTTACTTCTGTTACATTTGCAGCTTCTGCTATGTCTCGTTGAGTTCTATCTTCCCCATTTTTAACACATGATAGGTAGAGTGCTGCTGCTGCAAGACCCATTGGATCTTTACCTGCAGATTCTTCATGTTCCTGTGCTTCTCTTAACACTTTAATTCCATAACGTTTTGTTTTTTCAGAAATTTGTAATTTACTTGCAATCTTTGCAACACATTGTGTTGGATCAACTACTGGCATTTTTAATTCTAATTCTCTATGTAATAGTCTGTAACATCTTGCGATATCTTTTTTCTTAATATTTCCTGCATCTGCAACATCTTTTAGGGTTCTTGGTGTTTCTGTATCTCTACAAGCTGCATACAATGCTGATGCAATTAATGCAGAAATTGAACGACCTTTAACTAATCCTTTTTCTAATGCTTTTCTGTAAATGTAAGCAGCTTTTTCAATAACTGAATCTGAAAGTGAAAGTTTATCCTTTAATGTTGCAAGTTCACTTAATGCTTGTCTCAAATTTTTATCTGACGATGCATTAACTTTACTTCTACTATCCCAAGTTCTAAGACGCTCAATAGTACTTTTCATAGATGTTGATAATGGTTTTCCAGATGCATCTTTGTTTAATGGATTGATAATTGTTGCAAGTCCTCTATCGTGCATCGTCAATGATGTTGGAGCTCCAGTTCTAGTTGGATCAGCTCCTCCTTCTTTTGAAAATGATCTCCATTCTGGACCTGCATCTTGTAAAGTTTCAGAAATTACAAAACCACATTTACCACAGAATCTTTCTCCTGTAACATTATCTGTAAGCATACCATTTTTGCCACAACGACCACAAAGTGCGTCCGTATTTGTAATTTCTTGAACCAAAATAATACAGTCTTTCACAACGCCGTTAGTATATAAGCTATTTCAAATTTATTTAAAAAATCATCTTTAGAGTGAAATTGTTGTTACTTTGTAATTTTTAGATGATTTCATGTCTAGTAATTTCTTATTTTAAACCATTTTTCAAACTTTTATTACAATAACAATTTCATCATTTTTGATGAGTAGTCGTTCTTCATTATCTGAAATTACACCTTCTGAATGGTTGTCATTAAATCAATTTGTACAAGAATTAAAAGAAATTAATTCACAGTGTATTTCAGTATACTATCCCTATGGTAAGGGAAAAGACACTATCCAATTATTGCAAGAAACACGCAGGTCTGAATCATTAAAGAAAATTGAAAATAAAATTGAAACCAAAATATTAGAACTAAAAAAGAATCCAGTATCTGTTGGAAAATTTACTAAAACACTATGTATTTTTGGTTGGATAAAAAATGAAAAAATTCAATTCAAAGTTATTGGAACATCTCAAAAATTACCTTATATCTACATGGTAAATAAAAAACCATACGTAAAACCCTTTTCTGATATTTTAAAAATAAATTATAATGTTTTAGTAATAACTGTTGATCAAAAAACTGCTCGAATACAAAAATTTCATGGTAATAAAATTGTACAAGAATCTAAACTAAGAATTGATTTACAGGGAAGACATAAAAAAGGTGGACAAAGTCAAGGTCGATTTTTACGTGCAAGGCAAACAAAAATCCACGTATTTTTCAAAAAGGTTGCAAATAAAGTAAGGCTAATGGATACTGATACTGAATTGGTACTTTTAGGTGGAAATGGTCCTGGAAAAACAGAATTTTATGATGAATTAAATTCTGAATTATCTTTTAAATGCAGATTTGTTGAAGGTCTATCTTTTACCACTCCAATAAATGATATTCATAAAATAATTATTCATCATCTATATGAATATAGAAAAAAACACATGAGAGAATTAATTCAAAAATATGAAACATTAGTAAAAGACGGATTGACTGCCAAAAGAAATAATGTTATTTATCGTGCTTTAGAAATGGGTAGTGTTGAAACATTAATTGTTTCTGCAAACTATCATACTAATTCTCAATTTAAAAATATTCTGAAAATGTTGGAAATTGCCAAAAAAACCTCTTGTAAAATAGAATTTGCTACCTCCTCAGAGATAATTAAAAAACTTGAACTTGATGATTCTGTTTTGGCAATTTTACGATATAAAATAAAATAATTTCCTCAAAATAGAAAACTATATTTTTAAAATTTTTATGAATTGAAAATTCTTTCTCTTATCTCTGGAATGTGTTTATATATGATATCTCTAACTCTCATTTGATCTTCTGCAGTTGGTGGTTTTTCTTGTGCGCTAAGTATTGCTCCACTCATTCCTAATGCCATCCCCATTACCACTCCGTATACAAATTCTTCAGCATTTTCAACTTTGAGTGTTTCTTTATTTTCTTTAATCTCCTCAAGATATCCTGGAATTGTTGCTATTGCGCCATTAATTGTTTGTAAAATTATTGTTTCTAATGGATCTTCACTCATATCTAAATTTAGAACGTATTCTTAATAAATTTGCATTCTAATACCTATTTATTTAAAACAATACTTATGAGAATCTAAATTCATACTAATTGAATGGGATTTAAAAAGAAAAATGACGTTAAAAGAGATGGAAGAAAACAAAAAGGACAAAAACAAGCAGAGCAACAACAACGCGTTAACCAATATAAAAAGAAACAACAAGTAAAGAAAAGTGGATCTAAACCAAAAAAATACTGAATTATTAATTTTAGTTCAATTTCACACCTAAGATATTTAATTAAGGCTTTTTGAATATGGGTATGTTTTCTTTTTTTACTGCAAAACAAGCAAATGAAGCATTACCTGATGTAATTAAAAAATTTGAATATGCTTTAGCTAAAAAAAATGATATTACAAAAATCGAAAAAGAATTACAAATGACCCTTTCCACTACTGACTCATTTGAAAAATATATGATATTAAAACAACAATTGAATTCTGCTATAACTAAATTTTATCAATCCATTGAGATTTTAGAAAATACTGGAGTTATGATTAAAAGTATTGAGCAGGGATTACTTGATTTTCCTTCTAAGCGATTTGATGAAGAAGTTTGTCTTTGCTGGAAACACGGTGAGTCTGAAATTAAATTTTGGCATGATAAAGATTCTGGCTTCATGGGAAGAAAACCTATTGAAGTTAGTGATGAAACTTTAATTTAATCTTGATCTTTGATTCTTTTTTTGTCTCTGCAAACACCACAAAGATACGTTTTTTTAAATTTCTCTAATTCTTTATTAAATTCTATAGTTTTAAAATAATTTTGCCCTGATTTCATTCCTCCTGGAACTTTTTTATTACAATTGATACACTTCAATTCCAAATTAAATTTAATGATTTTCTCATTTTCTTCAATTTTTCCAAATTTCATGACTATGATTTAATTTATTTTCATATAAAATTTAGTTAAAATCAAAACTAACGAATTTTATAGTAAAAATTAGTATTATTACTAATGATTTCCGTTTGGCTACGTGTTATACGAGTTCGTTTTTTATTAGCTTCAGTAATTGCCGTGCTAGTTGGATTGGCAATAAATTGGTCACAAAATATTACAATTAGTTATTTTGATGCAATTTTGACTTTTGCAGGAGTAATGGCACTTCATGCAAGTGTTGATTTGCTAAATGATTATTGGGATTTTAAAAGAGGTATTGATACTAAAACAACTAGAACAAAAATGAGTGGTGGAACTGGTGTTTTACCTGAAGGATTACTCAAACCTTCTTCTGTTTATCGTGCTGGTGTTGTGTTTTTAATTATTGGTTCTTTAATTGGTAGTTATTTTGTAATTACAAATGGAATTTTGATTGCAATAATTTTGGGTTTTGCTGTTATCTCCATTTATTTTTACTCTACTAAAATTGTTGATTCTGGATTAGGTGAATTTTTTGTTGGTGTAAAGGGGTCAATGATTGTGATTGGAGCATTTTTCATTCAATCTGGAGAAGTAAATCTTGAATCTGTTATGGCAGGCATAATTGTTGGAACTCTCTCTTCTCTGGTTTTGTTTATTGCTTCTTTCCCTGATCATGATGCTGATAAATCAAAAGGAAGAAAAACTTTAGTTATTCTAGTTGGAAAAGAGAAAGCAAGAAAATTATTTTGGTTCTTTCCTTTAATTGTATATTCTGTAATTATTATTGGAATTTTATTTAATTTGTTCCCACTTCTATCTTTGATTAGTTTACTAAGTTTTCCATTAGTAATAAAATCTGGATTAGGATTACAAAAAAATTATAATTCTGTTAATGATTTAGTGCCATTCATGTCTTCTAGTCTAAAATTTAGTAGAATAACGGGAATTTTATTTGTTTTAAGTTTCTTAATTCCTATCTAACCAGACATAAACGTGGTTCAACAATTCCCTTACTAAACAGGGGGTACCCATAGTTGTAAACAGTAGTATTTGTTAGGTTTTTGAAAAATTAGTACTAGGTGTCCTGAGATTTTTGTTTATTCTCTTTACGTCTTTTCTGTTTAGACGAACCTCCAATATTATGTCCATTGGGTTTTTTCTTAGGCATTTCTATTCATTTTTCCCCTATCGTTCATTATAACTCCTTGTAGTTTCAATTCTAACAAAAATCAGTAATTCCATCTTTCATTAAATCATCCAGATCTATTTCTTTGGTTTTTTATTTTTTTCTAGGTTAGGATAGAAGTTATACTTCTTTTTACCATATCCCCCATCCCACTCATCCCAAGGAAGATAGTATTTTGTGTAGCCACAAGTATCACATGTAAATTCTGGAGTATCGTATGGATGATTCTCTGATGTCAGATCAACCCAACGCATAGTTCCAGTACAATCAGGACAAGGTCGTTCTTCTGGGTGTATTGTTGTGATATGTTCTATGAATTCTTCATGATCTTCAAATGGTCTTCTACAAGCAGGGCATTTCGCTTTCTTCTTTCCAAATAATGACCCCATGATCTATAAAGTAAATTGTTCTTGATATTGATTTCCTTTTCTCTTCTGCGAAATAGTTGTTTAGTTAGGGAATTTCCACCACAGACATAAATTTAGTAAAATTATAGTTCTTTTATGATTTCAGGATTTGCCACAACTGATGGAACTAAAACATTCAAACAAAATTCAAGTGTAAATTCAGTTAATTTTAACACTTTTGAAAATCTTCATTTATCAAATATTGGAATAGGGACCTATCTTGGTGATCCTGATGCTACTACTGATGAATTAGTAAAAAATGCTGTTAAACAATCTGTGTTATCTGGTGTAAATGTAATTGATACCGCAATTAATTATCGTGCTCAAAAGGCTGAACGTTCTGTTGGTTTAGCTATATCTGAGTTAATTGAGGAAGAGAATATTTCCCGTGATCAAATTTTTGTTAGTAGTAAAAATGGGTATGTCACAAATGATGCCGACATCAAAGAAGATTTTATGCAATATGTGATGCGTGAACTTGGAAAACCTGGAATTGTAAAGGAAGGGGACATAACATCTGGATATCATTGTATGACTACTTCGTATCTATCTGATCAATTGGATAGAAGTTTAAAAAATCTAAACTTGGAATGTCTTGATTTAATGTATCTTCATAATGGAATTGAAGGGCAAATAAAAGATATTTCCAAAGAACAATTTTTAGAAAATTTAAAATCTGTTTTTGAACTGTATGAACAAAAACGTGATGAAGGTAAAATCAAATTTTATGGAATGGCAACTTGGGAGTGTTTTCGAGTTATGAATAATGATCCTCAATATCTTTTACTTGAAGATATTGTTGAAATAGCAAAAAATATTGGTGGCGTTGATCATGGATTCAAATTTATACAATTACCTTACAACATGAATTATGATCAAGCACTACTTGGGAAAAATCAATTAGTTCAAAACAAACCTGTATCTATATTAGAATCTGCAGTTACTTTGGGAATTGGTGTGTTTACTAGTGTTCCATTTATGCAAGGAAGATTGTTATCTCCTGGTGTGATGCCTGATTTCAGTGATTTGAAACCATCGTTGCGTGCATTACAATTTATCCGTTCATCTCCTGGTGTTCTTGCCCCTCTTGTTGGTCAAAAATCATCTCAACATGTTACAGAAAATTTAGCAATTATGGATATTCCTCCACTATCTGATGAAGATTTTTTTGCAATTGGTAAAAAAATTAACTTCTTAATTTTATTTTAAATATCTGTAGAAAAATGTCAAGTACACCCCTTTTGTTATTTTGATACTTAAATTTCAAAAATACATTATTGTAAATTACTGAATCTATAAATAGAAATTAAAAACAAAAAAAATTGTGCCAGTTGATCCTGTTTGTGGAATTGAACTTGATGAGGATCTTGCTCTAATTCATGATCATAATGGAAAAAATTTCTATTTTTGCTGTAATGGTTGTAGAAAAATTTTCATTAAGAAACCACGAAAGTATAAAAATAACGGTTAGATTGGAAATGCTCCACACATTCCACAAAATTTTGAATTATTAATCCCATGTTTACAATATGGACATTTAAATTCTGCATCATTTTCTACTGTTGACCCATATAATTTTTTAAAAATTTCATAATAATACATTGATTCCCTACTTCTAATAACTACCTGATCTTCTTTTTCTACAGTTAGTTTTTTTCCAATATATTTTTCTTCATTAATGATCGATTCAAATAAATTTGTTAATCCTACTGTTCCTGCCCCTTCTTGCATGGGTGATTTTCTTCTCCATGCAATTTGTGTTGGTATGTGTTTTTCAAATGTTTTACGTAAAATCCATTTTCCATATCTTACACTCTTTTCTTCTTTAACTTTAAGATTAGATGGTATTTGATTTGCTATTTCTATTACTTTTTGATTAAGAAACGGTGATTCTATTTTAATTCCTAATGCTTTTCCAATTTCTTGAGTTGGAAAATGCATTACGGTGCACACTCTTTTAATTTCTGCTTCTAATTCTTCTTCTGGTTTATTTACTAAAAAATTATACCCTGCAAATAATTCATCTGCCCCATCTCCTGTGATAATTGATTTTTTATCATTCTCTTTCGCCCATTTTAATGCTAAATACATTACAACATTATTACGAATTTCAATATCGTTAAAATTTTTTAATATTTTGATGGTACTTTCTACTGCTTCAAGTATTGTGGATGTGGTTGCATTGTATATTGTCAATGGAATTTTTGTCTCTTTTGAAATTGTTTGACAATATGTTAGATCTGTTGAAACAAAATCTTCTGAAATTACTGCAATGCCATCTGGCTTTCTTTTTTTAAAAAAATGTGCTAGTATTGAACTATCTAGCCCTCCTGATAATGCAATCAATTTTGACTCACATGAATCACACGACTCTTCTAAAATCTGATATAGTTTTTTAGAAATATCTTCCAATGTAATTCTACTTGTTTTGAAATTAAAATATCTATGCCTAATATTGAATTTAATTTTTTACTTAGATATTGCAAACTTTAAATTCATACATTCACACTTGAAAAATAATGTTACTTCCTGCTGAAATTGAATCTAAAACATTGATTCCTGCGTTAAGAGCCATATTGGCAAAAAAATTAGCTGAAGAACATGATATTAGAGAGGATGAAATATCTAAAATGCTTGGAGTAACACAAGCTGCAATCAGTAATTATATTCGTGGTACTCGTGGTGATCCATCTTTAATTGCAAAATTATTGGCAGAAAAACAAGTTGCACAACTAATTGATGAATTATGTGATCATCTTTCTTCTGATTTAGCTTATACTCCTTCAAGTCTTTCTAAATTTATTGGATTGTGTAATTACATTAAATCTAGTCTATTAATTTGTGAGATACATCATAATTTGGAATCTAACATTGACGAAAAAATTTGTAAAGAATGTGAAAATATACTTCTTAAAGGTCCTGGTAGCGTTTATTAATTTTTTTTAATGATAATTTCTACAGTTGATGTCATATCTCCTATCCCTGCTTCTGCCACTGTATCTAAATTGATTTTTTCTATTTTGGTACTGCCTACTAACATTTTTTCCGTAATTATATTTGCAACAGCAACTGCACTTGGAATTGAATTTCCTCTTGCTTTCAAACTTATTTTATCTTGAATCATAAGTTTTGATACTACGTCTACCGCAGTGAGCATTACTGGATCGTTTCCAATGTTTATTTCGGCCTGCCCTTGACCTTTTAATTCATTCACGTCTTCCATGAGCATTATACAACATTTAGAAATTTTTTGTTCTTTTAAGTTTTATCGACGATAGGTTCTTTATAGAAAATAATCAATTGGAATATTTTGATAGTCTCCGTTTGGTAATACTCTTCTAATTGTAATTGGTATTACCCTTTTTTCTAATTCTACCATTGAAATATCTAATGATATTCTTGCATCTTTTGGAATTGTAATAAATGGTGGTGCACCTAATGATAATTGTAATGCTCTAGCCCCCATAATTCTTGCTTTCTCAAATCTTGTTAATCTTGGTGGACCAATTGTAATTTTACCTTTCTCACAAGGAATTTCAATTGGATCGTGTTCCTCAACTTTTTCTATCACTTCTCTTTCTTCAATCTCTTTAATTCTACCTTCAAGACTTGTTTGTTCTTTATCTGATAATGGTTCTGTTGGATTGCTTACATTCTTTTCAATTAATTTTCGATAAGTGTCTAATGCTTTGTTTAATCCTAAATTTGAATCTGACTCGTCTTCTACAATTTTAGTTTCAGGTGTATCTAATTGAGGCTCTTTAGACTTGGACAAGTACAAAATTTTTCTTAAAACGTTATATAATCTAATCATTTTAATCTACCAAATGAGTATCTCTTCAGTCTCACGAAAGCAATTGATATTAGAAATTGCTGGAAAAGTAAAGTTACCTTGTGATCTAAAACGACATTTATCTCCAAGAACTGTTGGTACAATTATGAGATCTTTACCTTTGGATGGTAATTCTCATTTAATGGGTAAAAATATTGTTTATTTTGAAACTAGTGTTGATTCTGGAATTGAAAGATCTAGATCCGAATTTGAAAAAGGCGATGTTGCATTCTTGCCTTCTACTGGAAGCTTTTGTTTTTTTGTTGGTCCTGTTGAATCTGTAAAAAATATGACTCCTATTGGAAAATTCCAAGATGATAATAATGAATTAAAGAATGTTAAATCTGGTGATGTTTTACGTCTCTATGAGGAAACTACTTGATACAAATGATGTCCTGAATAACCTCCAACTTTTTTTACTAATCCTTTGGCAGTTGATTCTTTTAGGAATGCGTTTGCAGCAGATATTTTGACACCTGTTTGTCTTGCGAGATCTTGTACTGTGACAACTTTAGAATTTTTAATTACTTTCATAGCTTGTTGCTCATTTAAGATAACTATGATTTCGGCTTTTTTTGTACCACCTTCAACCTTGTCTTTTTTACCTTTTTTTGTATCTTTTTTTGTATCTTTTTTTGTATCTTTTTTTGTATCTTTGGACCCTTTTGATTTGTTTGTTCCAGCCATACACGTAGAAAAAAATATTCCTATTATAAACGAATAAGAGGCCAACTTTGGGTTGTTATAAAATAATATTAGGCGTAAAATTATAAACCATCTTTATCAGAAACTTACTTCTTCTTTGTTTTACGTAACCTGATTTAAATAAAAATAAAAATTATGGAGTTATCTTTTCTAACTTTTCATGGATTTTATCATAGTATCCATTTTGTTCCATTGCTGGAACATTGAATGTTGCAGAAATTATATCTCCAACTTTTGCTTGACAGTTTTCAACAACAACTGAATGTCCTAAAACTGATTCAGCAACACAACCGTAATCCGTTATGGCGATAACTTGTACTTGCTCAGTTACTGATGTTGGAAGTATGTTCCAAGGTGTGACTGTAAACACCAGTATTACTGCAGTTGCAATTGCCACCATTACTATGAATTTTGATTGAGGTGTTTTCTTTTGTATTGCTTGTTGCATTTGTGTTCATTAAATATTTGTAAACATTATATTTAAAATAGTGGTAAAGAAATAACCTAGTGCTAAATTTAGTGATAAACTACTATCCTATTGTACCTTGCCAAAACTTCTTACATGTGTAACATTGTTTTTTCCACACTGCAATTCCCCCTGCTTCTTGTTATGTGGTATAATTTTTTAGTAAGCAAAATTTATTTAAATACGAAGTAATAATGCGTGATAAAAGAAGTAAATTACAAATTTATTTTGATGTATTTTCTGCAATTTTATTAGAAAAACAAAATAATGAGATTATCTCTAAAACTAGACTTCAACACAAAAGCAATACATCATATGATAAACTATTGAACTATCTTGATCAGATGACTGAAAAAGGACTTATCATACAGGACAATAAAATAGATACTACTGAATTAGGAACTAAATTTTATCAAGATTATTCTAGTGTTAATAATTTAATCAATGAAATTACTCAAAGATTGACTTAGACAAAATTGAATTTTTCTATTTTATTGTCTTCGGTAAGAAACAAGATTTCGTGATGTGAATCAAGTAAATTCTTCATAAATTGTGGTGCCAATTTTTTATCGACACTTGGTACATGAAATGAACAAATAAAATTTCCTGGAATTTTATGAAAATTATCATCCACGCATTGCTCTATTTCTTCCATTGATTCTGTTTTTTTATCAGTATTAAAATCAAAATAATGTGTTGAGACCACTCTAATTTTTCCATCTTGTGGTAGCGATTCTACTTTTGCTGAAATCATTTTTTCATAATTTTCAAATTCTTTTGGAATTGGAACTATGTTTAGTAATCCCTTTTTAATATTATTTTCAACATCAATTCCAAATTTTTTCATATTTTCCTTTAATTTTTCAATATCATTAGTTGTATAGAAACAACGTTGCTCCATTTCCAAACCTGTTTTAATAAAATTAAATTCTATTTCTTCAGCCTTTTTTTGCTCTTCGTGAAATAGTAAGATGTGTGTATTATCAAGTGATTCCAAATGATCCTGACTAATCTCTGTATAACTCATTTTGATATCATTTTTTAAATAATTTCTATTATTAAGAGTTTTAATATTCTGCTAACTGGTGCCACAGAAGATGATGGAATATATCTTTACAAATATCTAGTTTTTCTTATTTTTTTAAAAAAATTTATGGTTCTAAAAATATCTAGATACTCACCATGGTGCGTAATCGGATTAAGTACTAAATCAATATTCTATTCAATGGCATATTTGAGAGTAAAATCCATTCGTGACCAAAAATACCTTTATCTAGTAAAAAGTGTCTGGGATTCTAAAAAAAAGACATCAAAACAGAGTATTATCAAATATTTAGGAATAGAATCTGGTGTATCTATTTCTGATATTCCTGAAAATTTTAGAGATTCTGAAAAAATAATTGACTATTTTATGAATCAAAAATATTTTCAACCTACCGTTCAAAATGAAATAATTAAAAAACTTCAAAAAGATTTACTTTTATCTTTCAAAAATGGTGATTATATCGAAGCAAATTCTTTACTTGGATCATACAAAAAAATATATGGTTTTGAGTCATTTCTTAATGATGTTTTGATTCCTTTGATTGAAGAAATCGAATCATTGGGATATTCCAAAAAAATTGATTTAGGTACGCAAACAACTTGTTATAATGCAGTACAAGATTTAATGAATTTAATTTTAGAAAATAACCACAGTCAATTAAAAACAAAAAAAATCTTGATTTGTGTACCTTATGGTGAGCAACATACGTTAGGTACAAAAGTACTTGAATCGCAACTCTCATCTACAGGAAATACCGTTTACAATCTTTCTCCTTTTACACCTATTTCATTAATAATGGAATCTATTGAATACAATAATCCTGATTGTATTTTTGTTTCTATTACCCTTGATGAAAATATTTTATCTGCTAAAAGAATGATTCAAAAAATTAATGATAAATATGCCATTCCAATTATTATTGGAGGTCAAGCTGTAAAAAATGCTTCAGAAAACTGGAATGCTTCTATTGGACAAAATCTTTCAATTACAAAAATTTTAAAACTTATTCAATCCAAAAAATCTGAAATCATCCAAACCATATAATTATTTTTATTTGTTTTTTTTAGTTTTTTTGACTAGTTTTTTATTTTAAATTGAAATTGTTTTTATTATTTTGACTTTTTTATTCTATTTTATATTGTAATTTTAATTTTTAGTTGTTCCTGTATATTTTCTATTACCCTTGTTATGATATCTGAGTTTGTTGTAAAGAACCCTCTGTATTGATCATCTCCAATATCCTCAGCAACTAATCCAAATGGACCGTTTTCACCTTTTGTAATGACAATCCACATTGGAGAAATATTTGTTCCATCACAACTTACTACTTCTGCAGATGGTGGAGGATGTGGAGCTAAATCTGGATTATTAAAATTACCAATTATCCATGCTTTTGAAATTTTATCTAAAATTTCTCTGTAACGCTCTTCAACGTACTTGTATCTGGCTTCCGTTTCAAAAGTAGCCAATAATGGGGTGTTATGCTTTACTGCATAATTTTCTAATAAAATACTGAGCCTGTATAGTTCCTTTTTACCTGTCCTGAAATTAACATAATTTGCTTTACGATATTCCTCTAATGTCCATAATATGTTATGGTTTGTAAGATCTGTATTTTTTATTTCTTTAAATGTTGGAAATGTATTCCATATGTCATCAATAAAACTTACAAAATGTTCATTCATAATTCTTTACTTTTTTTTCCGTATATAATACACTAATAATTTTTTAAAATAGTGCCAAATTATTTTATTTTTGCGATTTAAAAATTTGCTTTGTTTTTTCTGCTTCAATTTTATGGATTAACATTGGTTTTGGATATTTTAATTTTTTTGGAAATTCTTTCCACAAATTATGAATAATTTTTGGTTCTATTTTTTCTAATTCTGGAATCCATTTTTTAATATAATCACAATTAACATCAAATCTTTCTTGTTGTCTCCATGGATTAAAAATTCGAAAATATGGAACTGAATCACATCCTGTTGATGCTGCCCATTGCCAATTACCTGAATTTACAGCTGGATCGTAATCAATTAATTTTTCTCCAAAATATTTTTCTCCCCATCTCCAATCGATATGTAGATCTTTAGTCAGAAATGATGCTACAATCATTCTGACTCTATTATGCATAAATCCTGTTTCATTCAATTGTCTCATTCCTGCATCCACAATTGGAAATCCTGTTTTTCCTTCACTCCATTTTTTAAAGGATTCTTTAGATTTTGACCATGGTATTTTTTGGAATTTTTGTCTAAATGATGTTTTTTGAGCGTGTGGGAAATGAAATAATATGTAGCTAAAAAATTCTCGCCAGTATATTTCACCCATTATTGTATGATCTAAGCCTAAAACCTCTTTAATCTGATTGTGAATTTCTCTAATTGAAATTGTTCCAAATTTGTTATGCGCCGAAAGCATCGTTGTTTGGTTTAATCCTGGAAAATCTCTTATTTTGTCATAATTTCTAAATTTATCTAAGTTTCTTAAAATCTTTAATGCTTCTCTACGTCCTCCTATAATTTCATTATTTTTTATTTTAGAATTTTTAATTTTATCATCTGAAATAATTTCTTTTGAATAATTTTTTTTAATATTTTTAATGATATTTCTAATTGGTATTTGTTTTGCTTTTTTATAAAAAAATGAATAAATTGTGTATGGTGAACCTTCATTAGTTTTTATTTCATTTGGATTGTGAAGTAAAAAATCTAATGTACTATGAAATGATATTTTATTTTTTTTACAATTTTGATATATTTTTTCATCTCGATTTTGTGAATAATTGGTAAAATCTGTATTTAAAAACACTGCATCTACATTATACTTTTTAATTATCTTATCTAATGTTTTTTCTGGCTCTCCTTCTAGTATTTGTAACCTGGCTCCATTTTTGTTTAATTCTACATCTAAATCTACTAATGATTCATTAAGAAAATTCCATCTAAATTTTGAATCTTTAAAATTTTTAATCAAATTTTCATCATAGATAAAACATGGAATTACTTCTGTAGATTTTTGGAGGGATTCCATTAGCCCTACATTATCTTCTAATCTTAAATCTCTACGGAAAATGAATAATGATTTTTTATACATTAGATATTTTTATTTTTAAAATTATTGAATATCGAATTTACTTCCTAATGTTTTACCCATTACATTTAGAACATGCCTGCATACATTGGAATTAAGTGTAAAAAAGCCTCTGAATTTTCCATCTTCATACTCTTCAGCTATTAATCCAAATGGTCCATATGGCCCTCTGGTAAAAACTGACCATACATTTGCTAAGTTTGTATTACTACAACTTAGAAATTCTGAATTTGGCAACACTACATCTGCTGGAATCACTTCATCATCAAAATCAGCAATAATCCATACTTTAGGCATGTCTTTGACCATTTTTTGATATCTTTCCTTAACATATGAGAATTTTGCAATTTTTTCAAATGTTGCTAGTAGTGGTTCTTTATTTTCTTGAGCATACTTTTCAATTATTTTACTTAGGTGGTATAGTGGTTTTCTACCTGCATCGAAATTATGATAACCTGCTTCAATGAATTGTTCTAGTTTCCATATTGGTAAAATTTTGTTATCTAAATTATGCCATTCAGACAATTGTGGAAATTCTTCCCATATTTCATGCACAAAATCACCATAAGGATTTTTCATAATACTTCTGGTGATAAATTCAGTTATAAATTAATTATATTTTGCAATACTAGTGCCAATTATTTTTTAATTTCGTAATTGTTTTTATTCTATAAATCTTTAATATTCATAATGTCAAGATATGAAAAACTTTTGCATATGCTAATGGATTATGATACAACAATTATATTCACTGCTATTAGTGATACTTCTGGAAATATTTTGTGGAATACTATTAGGGATGATTCTAAAGTTCAAGTTCCTTTACCTGAAATAAAAAAAACTCTTACACATGAATCTGCAGATTGGATTGAGCGTTGTAAAATTGAAGATTCTGATGATCTTGGTAGGGCAATGTATCACATTGCATCATTTCAAAAAATTAAACAAATTACCGTTCCGTTAGATGCATTTCATTTATTGATGGTGTATGTTGATAATATACCACTCAATAAAACAAAAACAAAAAGTTATGGTCGTTATGTTGAAATGGGCAAAATAATGTCTATTGTTGATTTTGTTAACACTTTTGAGGAATAATCCTATTTGAAAAATAATTTGGCACTAGACTTTAAAATTTAGAATATTATATTAACTGAAATCTTCATTAGGAATTAATGGAAAAATATGAACAACTTTTGAATATGCTTATGGATTTCAACGAATCAGTACGTTTTGCAGCTGTATCTGATGCAAGTGGTCAATTACTTTGGAATAGTCAAAGAAATGGTGTTAGCAATATTGTCCCTATAGAAAAAACAAAAGCAACTATGTCTAGATCTAGGAGTGAATGGGACAATTATGCTTCTATCTCTGAACATGTTGGAAATGGATTATACTCTATTACCTCTTATTCAAAAATTAAAAGAATTAGTATTCCTCTTTCTGATGGTAAAATGCTTTTCATTAGTGTTAATAACAAACCTATGAAAAATGCTAAAAACACTAGTTATGGTCATCTTGTTCAAATGGGTGAAGTCCTTTCTATTGTTGAATTTGTTGAATCTCAAAATTTTTGATTATATTAAATTCCAATATGAATAAAATTATTATTTTACTTTTTTTAATTACAATTATTTCAACAAGTCCCGCATATGGTCATAAATTAATTAGTCATGATGACTCTCATAAAGATTTTAATTCTGCATTAGTTATTCCAGATCATAAAATTTCTTGGGCAATTTATGAAAATTTAGGCGCAAGTGAAACTAAATTTTATACATTTGATGCTAAAGAAGGGGATTCATTTTATGCATCTATTGTTATCCCCAAACTTGAAGGCCTTGAAAATTACTCTCCTTCCATTATTTTGATGAATGATGAGATGTTTAATGGTGAAAATATTCCATCAAACATTGAATCTAATATACAAAAATTTCTCTATGAGGGTGATTATCCTGGAAATGAATTCTATGAACCATTTGGACAAGTAACTTACTGGGAAAGACAAGAAGTAAAAACAACTATTCCTGAGGATGGACAATATTTTATTCTAGTACTAGATGAAAAAAATCAAAATGGAAAATATAGTTTAGCTATAGGTACTATTGAAGATTTTTCTGGTTCTGATTTTTTTACTATATTACCAAAGGCATGGTTTGATACAAAATTATTTCTAAATGACTATGTTTCAATTATAATTGCAATTTTTATGTTGATTGGGGTGCCTGTATTATTATCTGTGATTATCTTAAGGAAAAAAATCTTTAAAAAATAATTTAGTAATTTTAAAACTATCTTCCTACAATTTAATCATACAGTGTTATTCGCTTTTCTCTTACTTCGTGGTTTTGTTCTTAAGACTGCTTTACAACAAATACACCTAACGTCATCTAAAGATAAGAAAATTCCACAAAATGTACATCTTTTTTGTCCAATTTCATACCTAATTTTGTTGGGAACAGGGTCTGCCCGATATCTTGTACAAATGTTTTTACAAGTTCTACCCAATTGTTACATCCCCTACTTTCATTACTATTTCTTTACTTCTTTCTCTAATTGTAACTGCACTAATTCCTGAGATTTTGGAAATTTTTAATTGTGACACGTCTTCGACTGTTATCGTTGATGCAAGATATACTGCAGCTGCTGCCATCGACATTGGATTTTTACTCGTTGAAACTTGTTTTTTTGCACATAAATCTAATATTTTAAATGCTAACCTTTGTGTTTTTTGAGAAAGTGTTAATCCCTTTGAAATTCTTGTAACAAACTCTGATGGAGAATATGCTTCAGGGCTTAAATCTAATTCTTTGGCAATAAATCTATATGTTCTTTGTAATACTTTTTTCTTAACATTCCCTGCATTCACAACATCCTGTAGTGTTCTAGGTGTATCTGTAATTCTACACGTAATGTAAATTGCTGCACACAACATTGCAGATGTAGATCTACCTGCTAAAACTTTTCTTGCTGCAATTTTTCTAAATAAATATGCTGTTTCTTCAACAACTGATTCAGGTAATCCTAACTTTGAACTAATTGCATCTAATAATATGAATGCTTTTTGAAATGATCTAGAAGATGCTGCTGAGCGACTATTTCTATCCCACATTCTTAATCTGTAAAACATTCTTCTATTTTCTAATGATAATGGTTTTCCTGTAACATCTCTATCCTTGGCTTCAATTATTGTTGACAATCCCATGTCAATCATTTTTAATGATCTTTTTGCACCCACTCTGGAATTATTTAGATAATCATTTGGATTCAAACCAACTGATTCAGAACCTAGATCAACTACTTTGTCAGATGATACACTGCCACAACTACCACATACCACTTCACCTGTATATGCATCTGTAATCATTTCATTTTTTTTACAATTTCTTTGATGAACTAATTCAGTTAACATGCTCTCACTAATATTTTATTTTATTTAAAAGACTAAAAATTTCTTATCTAGTGGTAATATAGGCAAAAATTACTAACTTTCTATACTTTTTTAGCACTAGTTTTTTTTATTTTTCTGGCACTAGTTTTTTTTTAATTATTCCTTTTTATAAAAAATCTAATTAAATAATAAAATGCCTCATATTGTTTTAGATAATAGTTTAAATTTTTTTGATTTCTCTGTTTTATTCTCTCCCATTTTTCAAAAATCACCTTTAATTAGAATTCAAAACATGTACATTGAATCTAAAGGGACCAGTGCTTTATGCAGTGTGGTTGTAATTGATGATTCACATCATGAGTTTTTTATTCAATTATTATCTGGCAAGGATAGAACTACAATTAGATTATTACCTGTCACTGATCCCCTAAAAACTGATTCAGTAAAAAAATCCTTAGCTTTGCTCTGCTTACAAATTCAGAAACATTATCCTAAGATGAATGTTGTCAAATCAAATTTATGGGATTATTTAGAAAAAGATATTATTAAATGACTGGTTTTAATCTAATTCAAAAAAGTAATTTATCTCGTGATGTTATTTTTAATATTAGTACTGATGTAGAAAATTTTCATAAAATAATGCCAAAATATTTTCAATCTTTAATTGTGATTAGTAATTTATTAAATGAAAAAATTGTGCTAGAATCTATACATTTCTTAGGTAAAAAAATTAAAATTAAAACTAAACATGTAATTTTAAAACCTAATGTACACAAGGTGTTTATTTTGGATGGTCCTGTAAGGGGTACTTCTTTTATCGAAACATATTATTCAACTTTATCTGGAACAAAAATTTCTATTTTGGTGGATTTAAAATTTCATGGCATTCTTAAATTATTTCCATTTTTAAAATTTTTACTATTAAAAAAAATGAATTCTGTTATGTCTGAATTTATAATATGTGCTGAAATTTATTCTAAATCTAATTAAATTCATATCTAGTTAGCACTATTACATTAAGTTAGGCTCTATTAAATAGAAAATTCTACAATCTATTTTCATGTCTCTTCCTACAATCATTATAGGTGCAGGCGTAGGTGGTTTAACTACTGGTGCTTTGTTAGCCCATGACAGTCATGATGTAATTGTTTTAGAAAAATCAACCAAGTTAGGTGGACGAACTGCATCAATGAAATTTAAAAATCACATTCTTGATAATGGATTTCATATTATGCCATTTTACAAAAAATCTGCAATTTTTACTATTTTAAAAAATTTAGGTATTGAATCTAGATTAAAACTAGCGAAAGTTGATGATATTGCATTTTATGCCACAACAGGCTTTCATATCTATCCTAAAGGTATGGTTGATTTACTTCGCCTATCTTTAATTCCTTTTAAAAGTAGAATTCGACTCCTTAAATTATTACTTCCATTAGCATTTTCTTCAATTGAAAAAACTGAATTGTGGGATGACATACCTCTAACAAAAATAACTCATGATTTAGATGCTGATACAAATGCTTTTTTTGAAGCTGTATGCATGCTAGCTTTTGCCGACACTGCTGATCATATTTCATTAGGTGAATTTGCCAGAACTATTATTCGTGCTAATCCATTCAAGGGTGGCACAAGCGAATTTGCATATCCTGACGGTGGTGGATATGATTCAATATGTCATGTTCTTGGAGATTTTATTTTAGAACACAATGGAATTCTTAAAACTAAACAATCCGTAAAAAAAATAATTATTAAAGATTCTAAAGTTACTGGTGTTGTTGTAATTGATTCTTTAAATGCTAAAAAAATAATTCCTACAAATTCCGTGGTGGTTTCATACCCTGCATACACTGCACTAAATCAATTATTTGAAAAAAATATTATTAATCTAAAATTTATTGAAAAAATCAATAAATTAAATAAAACAACTTCTGTTGTTGAAGTGCATTTTGCATTAAATTCACAAATAGATACTCGCCAAGTTGTATTTCCAGTTGGTAAGGACTATGTCACTAAGGGGATCTTTTTTATATCTAATATCACTCCTTCAGTTTCACCTGCTGGAGAGCATTTGATAATTGCAGGAACTCCTGTATCGTCTGATGATACTGAAGATTCTAGAAAAGTTCAAAATATTGTTACTAAAATGAAGGAAGAAATATCTTCAATTTATCCTAAATTTAATTCTGCATTACTTTGGGAACGTCCTATGGCGTGGAAATTAGTTGAATCTGTTGTTAAGGAACCTGGTAAAGTTTGGAAGTCTAAGATGCCCCACCAAATTCCTGGCATTGAAGGTTTATTTTTTGTTGGTGACTCTACAATTAGCTATGGTATTGGAACTGATTCTGCAGCACATAGTTCTATTCTATGTCATCCAAAAATTAAATCTTTTTTAAATTCTTTAATTAAGTAGTGTACTATTTCGTAGAATTTTTGGAATTTCATCAAGTCTAGTATCTCCTATTACATTTCCCTCAAATTTTGGAATATTATCTCCTTGTAATGCATACCCTCCTACTAGTACTGGAATTTTACTTTGTTCTTTAATTTTTTTTACTAATCTTTGCCCTGCTAATATATTATCATTAATTGTAATTGAAATTAAAACTATGTCTGGTTTTTCCATATCTATAAATTCTATTAATACATCACTTGGAACTGAAGTTCCCATGTTGAATACTTTGAAACCTTTTATTGTTAGATATGTTTCAAGTACATCACATCCTATGTGATGTTCTTCACCTAGTGGCACACAAAGTAATATTTTCTTTTTATTTTTTACACTTGAAACCTGGTCCATAATTATTTTTACTAATGTTTGGGCTACGTTACTTGCTACATGTTCTGTTGCAACTGATAATTTTCCTGTCTCCCAATCTGAACCTATTTTAGTCATTACAGGTCTAAGGATCTTATCAAAGAAATCTGATATACTGAATATATTTACATACTCTTTGTAAATTTTTATAGATCCATCTATATTTCCATCTGTTAATTTTTTCAATAATTGATGCCTTGATTTTTTTGTCGCATCTTCTCTTTTTTGTATATCTTGTGGGTTGTACGATGCTAACACTGATAGAATTTTAGCATCGTTTCTAAATTCAATTGGAACGTCATCTTTTACCACTAGTGATGCCTTTCCAAGATATTTTATTATTTTTTGTTTTGATGTCTTTTTTTTAGAATCCCAAACACTTTTGACTAGATACAGATATTGATCAGATTTAACTTTTTTAGCCCTAATGTAGACCATGAGATTATTGTATATTGTTAATATATAAAATAATGGTAATATTAATTTCTAGTGCTAAGAATTATTTATTTTTAAAATTAATTTAGTTGGCACTATGATTAGTTTTTGTTGTTTTTTAAATATCATAAATTACAAATGCATTACATGGCAGAAGAACAAGAATGGGCAAATCTACTTGCTGAAATCTTTGAAAAACTTACTCAAAAACATGCCTCAATCACTTATGATTTCGAAAATCTTGAGATGGCTGGTAAGATAACAAAAGATGGTCAAGTAGTGCCAACAGGTACTGTTTCTCTTAGTGGGAAACTGACTATTACAGCAAAATGAGGTGTGGATGACAATGAAAAATTTTGATATTCCCGCTAATTTTTTATCTTATTTAGATAATGGAAAATTAAGTGTAACTTGCAACGATTCTCCTACAATTAATTTTCATGTGGAAGGAAGCACAAAAATTATTGATGTGATTGATATTCCGATAAAAATTACAAAAATGCCTGGATTCCTAAAACAATTATCTGAAGCAAAAGACCTTGCAAAGAATTTGACAAAACAAAAAACTACAATTGAAGTTCGATTGCGCGGCGACCCTGTATTAAAACTTGGAGAAAAAGCAAACCCTAAACTTGCAAAAATAATAACATTGAGTAGTGATATTGAAATTACTGATTTAAGAAAATTAAAAAAATTGAATGATGTGTTTTAAAAATGGCTGAAAAATTAATTCAAAATAAAGCATTTAATATTTTGGTCACTGGATCAACTGGATTTATTGGAAAAAAACTATTGGCGCAATTATCTGATTCTGGATACACTACCAAGGCTATGTCTCGTTCAAAACATCCTGATACTAAAAATATCCAATATGTCCAGGCAGATGCTTTTGATATAGATTCACTAACTACTGCTACAAAAGGAATTGAAATTGCATTTTATTTACTACATTCAATGGAAGGATCCAAAAAGGATTGGGCAAAATTTGCAACTAGAGAAAAGCAACAGGCAGAAAATTTCTTAAAATCTGCAACTGAATCTGGAGTAAAGCGAATTATTTATCTTGGAGGATTGGTCAATGAAAGTTTAGATTTATCAAAGCATATGCAAAGTAGGCATGATGTTGGTAGAATTTTAGCATCTGGACCTATTCCTGTTACTGAATTAAGAGCATCATTAATTGTTGGATCTGAAGGTGGCTCTTATGCCATGCTTCGCTATCTTGTTGAAAGATTACCTCTTATGGTTTGTCCTAAATGGGTTAAATCTCAAACACAACCAATTGCAGTAGACAATGTTGTTGATTATTTAATCGGGGTAATGAAAAATTTTGAAACATCTGGAAAAGTTTTAGAAATTGGTGGCCCTGATATTATGACATATGAACAATTAATGAGATTGTATTCCTATATTCTTAATAGAAATTTAACTGTAATTCAAATACCATTTTTAACTCCACGATTATCCTCATATTGGATTGATCTGGTAACTCCTGTTAAAGCATCCTTAGCAAGACCTCTTGTAGATAGTTTAGTTCATGATTCAGTTGTCAAAGATAAATCCATTGATCAATTAGTTCCAGTTCAACTCAAACCTATGACTGAGGCAATTGCAGATGCTAGGGAAGAAGCTAAAGCATTCAGACCAATAACAAAATCTGGAGAGGAAAAAACATCCTATAAAATAAATCAAAAAATACTTTTGATTACTCTTTGTGCAATGGCGTTTATTGGAACTACTTATTATTGGATGGATGACCGGAGTGATGTTTGGCAAATTCCATGGTTAGTTGGTTCAATTATTTGGTATGCTGCAATATTGTTTGCAATATCTTTTGTTAGGCAGAAGGCAAGACTAGGTTATTTGATTGGCGGTATATTGTCGTGGGTAACAATGGCGTTTTGGTCATTTGATAATTTCTATGTGGTATTTGATATTTCATTAGTAGCTTCACAGCCTAGTATTGATACTACAATACGTAACTTCATTGGTGTGGTAATTGCAGGATTAGCTATATTTTCATCACATAATGTATTTCATAAAGTGAGAGTTTATCAGGCAAAAGGTAAGCCTGTATCTGAATCTGCTGCTGCTGAAGTTCCTATTGGATCTAGACCTGTTTACAATACTGATTTTTCATAATTAAAAAATTAATTTTTTTCTTAAAATTAAATTTTAAAGTTTTTTTCATCTAGAATTTTAAAAATACTTTGTGATTCTTGATTTGCATACAAAAGAAAATATGTTTGACTAGCCAGATATATTTTATTGAATCTATAAATTATTGGGTGTATATCTCCAAGAATTGTACCAATTGTGATTTTTCCTTTTTTATAATTCTCTTGTAATTCAAAAAATTTATTTTTTTCAAAATCTAAAAATTCATTAGAAAAAAATCCAAAAATATGCATCAATACATTACTATGTGTTTTAGTTGTAGGTATACATTCTAAAGCTAAATTGAGATGCTCTTCATATTCAATTAATATTTCTGATAAATTATTCTTATTATTACTTGCAACAATTCTTCCCAATATTTTTAATTCTTCTTGACTGTGCGCCATAATTAAAAATTTATTTGTGGTTTGAAACGAAACTAGATCTTTTATTTTCTTAGATTTTTTTACTTCCGTAAATCTTGTTTTTACAAATATATGGATATCTTGTAATGCTAGTTCTTTGTAACTTTTATTGTCTATTCCTCGTTCTTTTTTATTCACTTTCCAATTACTTTTTAATTTGTATATAACTGCAAATCATTAAAAACTACTTTACCACTATATTTTTGGGTATTTTCATTTAATTATTTTTTTAGCACTAGACTTTGATTTGACACTATGTTAAATACAATTATCACATTAAACAAATAATGAAAATCATGCTAACCACAATTTCTACAATTGCAGCACTACTACTTGTTACTTCAAGTATTCCATCTGTTTATGCAGAAGTTCCATCTTGGGTAAAAAATAATGCAGGTTGGTGGGCTGATGGAACAATTGATGATGACTCATTTGTTCAAGGAATTCAATTCTTGATCAAAGAGGGAATCATGGAAATTCCTGCAACCACACAAGGTGTAAGTTCTACTAATGACATCCCATCATGGATTAAAAATAATGCAGGCTGGTGGGCAGAAGGAACAATTGATGACGCTGCATTTGTTCAAGGAATTCAATTTTTAATTAAAGAAGGAATTATGAGTATAACGCAAGCTCAAGAATCTAAACAATCTGTATCATCTGTTTCAACAAGTGATGACTCTGTGATT